>NZ_JFAN01000029.1:0-65077 GCF_006408855.1 Bifidobacterium sp. UTBIF-68
AAACTTGTTGAATTCATCCGCGGCCGTGTGCTGCGTTGGCAGAAGGGACTGGTGAAATGAGCGCTGCAACGGCGACCGAAACTCAGGGGCTCCCCGGGGCTCCGTCGGATACGACGAACGGCACTGCGCCGCTGATTTCCATCTCGCATGTCGAACGTGATTTCGTCGGCGATGACGGCAGCGTCACGACAGCGCTGTCCGACGTGAATCTCGATATCCGCAAAGGCGAGCTGATCTCCATCATCGGCCCTTCCGGCTGCGGCAAGACCACGCTGCTGCGTTTGATTTCCGGATTGGACAAGCCGCAGCGTGGCGAAGTGTCGTTCAAGGGCCGTCGGATTGAGGGGCCGAACCCCGAGCGTGGCTATGTCTTCCAGCAGGGCAGCCTGTTCCCTTGGCTGACCGTGGAGGAGAACATCGCGTTCGGACTCAAGGCTCAGGGCAAGTACAAGGAGCACAAGGACGAGGTCGCCGAATACATCGCCAAAGTAGGCCTGCAAGGATTCGAGAAATCGTATCCGCACCAGATTTCCGGCGGCATGGCGCAGCGCGTGGCCATCGCACGCGCTCTGATCGACCATCCCGAAGTGCTGCTGCTCGACGAGCCGATGGGCGCGTTGGACTCGTTCACCCGCGCCGACCTGCAGGACCGGCTCCTCGATCTGTGGGAGAAGTACCACATGACGATGATCCTGGTGACGCACGATGTGGACGAGGCCATCTACCTCGGCAACCGTGTGGTCATCATGACGCCGCGGCCGGGCCGTATCAAGGAGATCGTGCCGATTGAGCTGGCCCAGCGCGACCGTGTATCCGACGATTTCACCGCATACCGCAAGCAGCTGCTCACCAAGCTGCATTTCAACGTGCACGCCGCCCACAACGACTGATTCCCATTCGGCACTTACTTCGGCTCCCCTCCATTCGATATGGAGGGGAGCCGAAGCCGTATCGGAACAAAGTCCGTAAGCATATGGAAAAGGCGACCCATGCAGGTCGCCTTTTCCATATCGCCTGGTATGCCGCGTCAGCAATTCGTCATATTATGGCTCCCCTTGTCAGGGGAGCTGTCGGCAAAGCCGACTGAGGGGTAGTCGAACATACGTTACAGCTGTCTGAACAAAGCTGGTGACTACCCCTCAGTCCCTACGGGGCCAGCTCCCCTGAGGGGAGCCGAAACAAGTACAGGAATCAGGCATAGACTTTCTGGAACGCCTGTTCCAGGTCGGCGATGATGTCGTCCGGATTCTCCAGGCCTATCGACAGGCGGATGGTGGTGGCGTCCACGCCGTTGATGGTGCGCGCCTCCTGCGTGAACTCGCGGTGCGTGGTGTTCACCGGATCGACGATCAGCGAACGGGCGTCGCCGATATTCGCCAGATAGCTGAACAGTCTCACACCGTTGATGAATGCGGCGGTCTGCTCGGCACCGCCCTCAAGCTCGAAGGACAGCACCGATCCGATGCCCAGCGGATAATGCTCGGCGACCAGATCCGCCTGTGCGCTGGAGGGCAGGGCGGAATAATTCACTTTGGTGACATGCGGCTGTTGCGACAGATACTTCGCCACTGCGGTGGCGGACGCCGTCTCCTTCGATACGCGCTCGCTGAGCGTCTCCAGGCCGATCAACTGCAGATACGCCTCGAACGGGCCCAAAACCGCACCGGTCAGACGCAGGTACTTCAACCGCAGACGGCGGATGAACGCCAGCGGCCCGGCCGCTTCGATGAAGCTGCGCGGAGTGCGGCCCGCCGCCTCGCCGAGGATGTACTCAGGCGTGGTGAATTGCGGATATCGGCCGTTCGCCCAATCGAACGAGTCGCCGGAGGTCACCACACCGCCGATGGCGTTGCCGTGGCCGCTCAGTGCCTTGGTGGTGGAATACACGACGATATCAGCGCCATGTTCGAGCGGGCGATAGAGATACGGTGTCGGCAGCGTATTGTCGATGATGAGCGGGATGCCATGGCGATGTGCCAGTTCGGCCAGCGCCTCGACGTCGGTGATCACTGTGGTGGGGTTGGATACCGATTCAGCGAAGATCGCCTTGACGTCGGTGTCGCCGGTGCCGTTCGGATCGCCGATCAGCGATTCGATGTGGTCGGTATCATTGATGTCCTCCACGAAGTCCGTATGCACGCCGAACTGCGGCAGCAAGGTACGCAGCGAGTCGAACGTGCCGCCATATACATCGTAGGGTGCGATGATGCGTCCGCCGCCTTCAGCCGCGTTCAGGATCGCATAGGTGATCGCAGCCATGCCGGAGGCGACCGCCACCGCCTCTTTGGCGCCGTCGAGCTCGGCGATCCTCTTCTCCAGGAACGACACCGTGGGATTGGAGACCCGGGAGTACAGGAATCCGGGAATGTCACCGTTGGCCACATCATGGCCGCGCTGTGAATTCTCCAACCAGAACGCCGCGTTCGAATAGATGACCGGCGTCACGGAATCGGCGTTGGAGCCGGGATCGAATCCCGCATGCACCTGCGATGTCGCGAATTGATGATCAGACATGAAACCCCTTCTTTGCAATGGTCGTACCGACGAATTCGGCAAGTACGTAGACGCTTCCCGACATCCCCGGCCGGAAAGCCATGGCACACAATCTAGCAGCTTCCAAGGTATGCCGTTCCGAGTCTCCAATCGGTAAAACTTATGATGTCATCAATGAAATGATTATGGACGTCATCGCTGTGTGATTGGCCTATATCCATTGCTTATGGCGCACGCATGGGCGCTGCTTATAGCGCGTGCGGAGAGCTGCGCCGTCAGCGTTGCAATCATGCCGAATGTGAGCCGATTCTATATTTCTCTTATACCTTCATGTCCGAGGACACGGGGAATCCGTCGTTTGACGCGGCTACGGAACAGCCCATACGATGCAATCAATTCAGCGTCTCGCATGTCTCGGGGAAGCACATGCGGGCGGACTCGTGGAAGGGAATATGCCGTGACGGCAATCAACGAATCGAATGTCATCGCAACCGCAGCCGGAGATGAGGCCATCGGTTTTCTTCAGGACCTGATCCGCTTCGATACGCGCAACAACGGTGACGGCACCTGCAACGAGCGTCCGGCGGCCGATTGGGCGGCGGAACGGCTGCGCGAGGCGGGCATCGAGTCGACCATCATCGAAAGCGCCCCAGGGCGGGCGATTCTCGTGGCTGAAATCCCGGGTGAGGACGCCACGCTGCCGACACTGCTGGTGCATGGGCATCTTGACACCGTGCCGGCCAATCCCGATGATTGGTCGGTCGATCCGCTTTCCGGGCTGATCGCCCCCGATGAGGCGGGCGTCGAATGCGTCTGGGGCCGCGGCGCCGTGGATATGAAGGACATGGTGGCGATGTCGCTTGCCGCCATCCGTGCGCTGGCCAAGCGTGGGGTCAGGCCCCGTCGCAATGTGCGATTCGTATTGCTTCCCGACGAGGAGGCCGGCGGGCATATCGGTTCGGATTGGGTGGCCGAGCACCGCCCGGACATCTTCGCAAACATCGGATATGTCATCAGCGAGACCGGAGGCTTCTCCGACTATGTCAACGGCAGGCGCGTCTACTATGTGCAAGTCGGTGAAAAAGGCACGCAATGGTTCAGGCTCGAGGCGCAGGGCACCCAGTCCCATGGGTCGCAGATCAACCATGACAATGCCGTGGTGCGCGTCGCCGAAGCCGCAGTGCGCGTCGCCGAATACGAGTGGCCCGTCGAACTCAGCCCGGTGACACGCGCGTTGTTGGACGGTCTGAGTGAGGTCAATGGTCGTACGGCCGATGCCAATGCGGCAGACGCCTCCTATGTGCCTGCCGACATCCAGCGGTTGGTGCAGTCGGCCGGGGCGACCACGCCGTGGGTGGCATCTTCGTTACGTAATACGTTCAATGTCAGCTCCATCGACGCCGGAAGCACGGTCAACATCGTGCCGGCCAAAGCGACGGCACTGGTGGATGGCCGCGCGCTGCCCGGTCAGGAGGATCTTCTGGTCGACACCCTGAAACGACTCGCCGGACCGGACATCACCGTCACCCCGATCCACCGCAGCAGCGGGTACCTCACCGAGCCGGATGCCGAGCTGTTCACCGGCATCACCGCGGTATTGCATGATCTGGACCCCGATGCCGTGGTGCTGCCGTTCCTCTCGTCCGGCGGCACCGACAGCAAGGAAGTCAAGCAGGTCAGCCCCGAGGCTCAGGCGTGTGGGTTCATGCCATTGCAGGTGCCCGAGGGATTCAGCTATATCGCCCAATTCCATGGCATCGACGAGCGCGTGCCGGTGCAGGCGCTGCGCTTCGGCGAGCAGGCCCTGGAACGTTTCATCGCGGAATTCTAGTCAAATCCGTCGCAATCATCATCCGTGCGCACATACAGGCGCAACTACGACAACCACAACACAGAAGGGAACACACCATGACCAGACTGCTCACCTCCGAATCGGTGACCGAAGGGCACCCTGACAAGGTCTGCGACATCATCTCGGATTCCATCCTCGACGCCTATCTGACACTCGATCCTGATTCGCGCGTCGCTGTGGAGACCTCCGCCAAAGACGGCCTCGTCGTCGTGGAGGGTGAGGTGTCCGCGCCCCGCACGCTGGACCATGTGGCCATCGTGCGCAAAGCCATCGCCGACATCGGTTACACGGATGCCGCCAGCGGTCTCGACCCCGAAGGCGCAGGCGTGATCAACAACATCCGGCCCCGTGAATTCGACAGCAACGACGGCGGCGCATGGGGCAACTACGGCGATGACAAGCAGATCAGCAAGGAGGAGGCCTACAACACGTTCGGCGGCGATCAGGGACTGATGGTCGGCTATGCGTCCGACGACACGAAAGCGTTGCTGCCGCTGCCGATCTACGCCGCCAGCCGTCTGGCCGAGCGCCTCGCCTACGTACGCAAGAACGGCATCATCCCGCTGCTGCGCCCCGACGGCAAGACGCTGGTCTCCGTGGAATACGCGAACGACGACATCACCGATCCCCGTGCAATCCGCCATATCCTGATCTCCACCCAGCACTCCGACAGGATCGCCGTCGAGGACGTGAGGGAGCAGGTGCGCAAGGAGGTGCTCGAACCGGTGCTCGCCACTTTGGATGTCGACGCCTCCGAGGCGGAAGTGGTCATCAACCGTTCGCCGTTCATCAACGGCGGCCCCAAGGCGGACGCCGGTCTGACCGGGCGCAAGATCATCGTCGACACCTATGGCGGCATCGCCGGCCACGGTGGCGGAGCGTTCTCCGGCAAGGACCCGCGCAAGCCCGACCGCTCCGCCGCTTATGCCGCGCGCTGGGCGGCGAAGAACATCGTCGCCGCCGGCCTCGCGCGCCGCGCGCAGGTTCAGCTCGGGTACTTCAACCGTGTGGCCAAGCCCATCACCATCGACGTGGAGACGTTCGGCACCGAGACCGTGGATCGCGAGAAGATCCAGCGCGCGGTTGCCGCCACCTTCGATTTCCGCCAGCTGGCCATCATCGACGAGCTTGACCTGCGTCGTCCTATCTACCGCAAGACCGCGGCATACGGGCACTTCGGCCGCGATGACGCCGACTTTACGTGGGAGCGCACCGACAAGGTGGAGGAACTTCAGAGGAACATCAAATGACCGATGCGTTCAGACACGAGTACTTCGACGACTTCGAACGCGATCATCCGAACATCTTCGCGGCGAAGCTTGGCCTGCTCCGAACGGCGATCACGCTCGACGGTACGCGGGATATCGGCTATACGGTGTCGGTGGGAGCCGGCACCGGTTCATACGAGACCGCCCTGCGAAGCGATGGCCTCGTCGTCGATCGCATCATAGAACCGTCCGCGAACCTTGCCGCCGAGGCTCGCGGACGCGGATTCGACGTCACCGAGGCGCTCGCCCAGGATGTGCCGTTCTCCGATGAGTCGATTGACACGATCTTCTACAACGGCAGCGCCTTCGGATTCATCGACGAAGCCACCCTGCGCGACCTGTTCCGAGCCCACTGGCGGCAGCTCAAACCGGGCGGCGTGCTCGCCCTGCTCGACGTGCCGCCCGCCAGCGCGCTGGGACTTGCGGTGCAGGCGTCATTCCACATCACAGGGGAGTCGTATATCGACGAAGTGCTGCGGTCCAGCTGGTACAGCGCCGACACCCCGCACAAGGAGTATTGGCGCACCACGGAGGAATACCGTGCGTTCCTCGAGGACGGCGGTTTCACCCGATTCTTCACCTGGCAGACCCTGCGCAGACATCTGATCTACCAGAACGACGCCGTCGAACCGGTCGTCGAAGGGTACCAGGAAGGCAGCTACGTGGCCTTGGTGGCACGTAAAGACATCGAATCAGACCATCACATCGATCGGAGGTAACACCATGGGAGAACCATTCATCGACCGATATCAGGACAACGGACGGATTCTGGACGAGACGTGGCAGGCCCGCCCGAACATCTACGAATCACGGCTGCGTCTGCTGCATCGCGCGTTGACCACCAAGGAGCCGGGCAAGATCCTGTCCATAGGCATCGGATCAGGCATCTTCGAGACGCTGCTGCGCGAGCGCTACGGCATCACAGTGGCGGAGGCCGTGGAGCCTTCCGCAAGCCTCGGTGCAGAGGCGAAGGCCAAAGGGATCAACGTTGTGCAGAGCACCGCCCAGGAATACGACTATGCGGGCGCCCCCTACGACACCATCGTCTACAACGGGTCAAGCTTCGGCTTCATCCCGGACGACGAGATCGAGGCGACGTTCTCCCGCAACCGTGAGGCGCTCGCCGAAGGGGGGCGCCTGGTGCTCACCGATGTACCGGAGGAGAGCGCGCTCGGCATCCTCCTGCAGTTCGCCCAGAAGTATGAGATAAACCGCAACGATCTTGACGATCTGCTGGCGGGGACCACGTTCTTCAACCTTGATACGCATGCCTATAAGCCGAATTGGCATCCGATCAGCTGGTATGCCGCATTGCTGGAACGCATCGGATATCACGATCTCCGGTTCTTCCAGACCGTGCTCGCCAATCCTCCCTATCAGAAGGACACCGTCGAGGATCCGATCGAGGGGTACACCAAGGGCAACTACGTGGCCATCGTGGCCGAACGCTGAACCATTTTGGCTCCCCTTGTCAGGGGAGCTGTCGGCGAAGCCGACTGAGGGGTAGTCTGCAAAATACAGTTACACTACGCAGAAAAGCCTCTCCGTAAGGAGAGGCTTTTCTGTGCAGTTGTTGACCATCACCACGTCGGGATTTCAGCGCCCTTGGACTCGTTCTCCATGAGCTCGCGGACATTGTCCTGATGATAGGCCTTGATGATGTCCTTGTAGGCCTGATTGTCCTTATCCTTGGTGCGGGCCACGATGACGTTGATCCACGGCTTGTTGACATCCTTCGTGGGGTCGGGGTCGATCTTGAAGATGGAGTCCTTCTCGGGGCTCTTGCCGTAATCGACCACAGCGTTGGCATTGGCGATGCCGGCTGCCGCATCGTCTAGCGAGCTCATGATCATGTTGCGGTCAGTGGGCACGATCTCGATGTTCTTCGGATTGCTGGTGATGTCTTCCTGTGCCGGGTAGACGCCCTTGGCCGGGTCGTTCTTGTCAGGGTCGACCTTGATGACGCCTGCTTCCTGCAGCACGATCGGTGCGCGGCCTCCATTGGTCACATCGTTGGGGATGAGGACCTTGTCGCCCTTCTTCAGTTCGGAGACTTTCTTGATCTTGTTCGAATAGATGTTCAACGGGCTGATGTATGCCTCGCCGATCACCGTGAAGTCATAGCCCTTCTCTTTGATCTCACCGTTCAGGAACGCGTAATGCTGCTGCGCGCTCAGATCGACGTCGCCGGCTTCAAGGGCCTGGTTGCCGAGCACGGCGCTTTTCATGGCAACGGTCTTGACCCTGACCTTGGATCCCTCGGATTCCAGGTTCTTGTTGACCTGGTCCCATAGCGGGTCATCGGTCGATGTGGTCAACGCGACCTTGACGGTGGTGACGCCGGAAGCAGAGGACGATCCGCATGCAGCTGCCGTAAGCAGCACACCCATTGCGGAGACGATGGCGAGTCCTGTCCGGATGCCGGCGAACACGCGTGAGCGAGTCGATGGTTTAATGTTCATTCTTCCTCCCAACTAAGGTTCCAATGGTTTGGATGATGGTGATGAAAATCAGCAGGGCAATGACCGCCGCGACCGTAACGTCGAGCTGGTTGCGCTCGAATCCGTAACGGTTCGCGTAATCGCCGAGGCCTCCGGCTCCGATGGCGCCGATGACGGCGATTTCGGAGTTGAAGCTGATGCAGGTGATCGTGGTCACTCGCGCCAGCCCCGCGATGCTCTCGCGCAGGTACACGTGCCAGATGATTGACAGTGGCCCGAAGCCCATGGATTGCGCCGATTCGATGAGCGTCGGGTTCAGCCCGTTGAACACGGATTCGACCTGACGAGAGAAGAACGGCGTGATGCCCACGATCAGCGGGAAGATCGCGCCTTCCACACCAATGGCCGTGCCGGCGATGAGACGGGTCAGCGGGAACAGCAACGCGATCATGATGACGAACGGAATCGAACGGCACAGGTTGACGAGCTTGTCGAGGAATTCGAATACAGGCCGGTTCTCCAGCAGACCGCCCTTCTTCGTCACGGCGAGCACCAGGCCGAAGAAGATGCCGAAGACGAACCAGAACGGTGATGCGATGAAGAACATCTGCAACGTCTCGATCAGCGACTCGACGAAGACGTCGGGGTTCTCCATCACATGCGGGAACAAAGTCTCGAGAACACTCATCGTGCATCCTCCTTGTCATGGTCGTGGTTCGCGGCCGTGGCCTCGACCGCGGTAGTCTCGTCGGCGTCGCTTTCTGCTGCCGCCACGTCACCGGGTTCGATCAATGTGGTGCGGATGCCTTTGCCTTTCAGGAACTCGAGCGCCTGATCGATCTGCTCGTCGCTGCCCTTGTATGTGGCGACGATGCTGCCCAGTGGGTAGCCGTCGACGATGTCGAGCGAAGCGAACAGGATATTGACGGTCAGGCCGTAGCGCGTCGAAATGATCGACACGAGTCCTTCCGAGACGGTCTTGTCCACGTACTGCATATGGATCAATCGCTCGCCCGGTGCAGCGGCAAGCAGCGGCGAACGCTTGGCGATGAGCTCGTAGATGCGGCTCAGGCCAGTCGAATTCGAGACGAATCGACGGGTCAGGTCGGCCTGCGGATCCGAGAACACGTCGAACGAGTCCCCTTGTTCGACGATCGTGCCTTTGTCGATGACGGCGACATCCGTGCAGATCTGCTTGACCACATCCATCTGATGCGTGACCACGATGATGGTCAGATGAAGCTGCCGGTTCAGACGTTCCACCAGTTCGAGGATCGTCTTGGTGGTGTCCGGGTCAAGTGCGCTTGTCGCCTCATCCAGCAACAGAATTCGCGGATGGTTGGCCAGCGCGCGGGCGATGGCCACGCGCTGCTGCTGGCCGCCGGACAGCTGCGACGGATAGGACCGCGCATGGCTTTCCAGTCCGACGAGCTGCAGCAGCTCCTTGACACGGGCCTTTTTCTGTTCGCGGCTGAGACGCGACTTGCGCAACGGCAATGCGACGTTGTTCTCCACGGTCCGCGACGGCATGAGGTTGTACTGCTGGAACACCATGCCGATGGATTTGCGCAGTTCGCGCAGCTCAGCCGGTTTGAGCTTGGGAACATCCTTGCCCAATACGGTGAGTTGGCCGCCGGTGATGGGTTCCAGGCCGTTGAGGCATCGGACCAACGTGGACTTGCCTGCACCGCTCAGTCCGATGATGCCGAAGATGGAGCCTTCCCGGATGGTCAGGCTGACATCCTTGAGCGCCGTGTACGGACCGTTTGCCGTGTTGTAGGTCTTGCTGAGATTGTTGATCTCGATGATGGTGTCCGCCATCTGGCAATGTCCCTTCTGTCTGGCTGATCGCTGTTTCCGGATGGCATGTCCGGGCAACATATGCGAGCCTAACCGATGGGACAAGGTGACTTGGCCTGTTCTTTATCGGTGTTGGTTATGGCCGGTTACAGGCGAGGGTGCGCATACGGACTGCGGAACTTCACAGATCGTGGTCGAAGTAGATCACGTCGGGGCGGGTGTTCCAGCCCTGCTTCTTCCAGAATTCCTGTCCTTCGATGTTGTCGGCCACCACCAGGATGCCGATTTTGACGATGCCGATGGCCTTGAACACATCGTAGATGCGGTTGATCAGCGTGGTGCCGATGCCGTGGCCGCGCCACTGTTCATCGACCGCCACGTGATACAGGTAGCCTTTGCGGCCGTCCGTGGCGCCCAGCGCGGTGGCGATCACCTTGCCTTCCGGATCGGTGGCCACGAAACAGGAATCCGGATTCTTGGACAGCAGCAGCGCGATGCCGCCATACGTGTTGTTCAACGATTGCAGATGCATGCCGGGAGTGTGCTCCCAGAGCGCATAGGCCTCCTCGTAATCCTCGGGTGCCATGCGGCGGATGTGGACGTGCTCGTCCTGCCAAGTAGCCATAGTGTGTCCTCTCTGTCGAAGGTGTTGCATGCCGTTGCCGTAATGATATGGCGTTGCCTATCTGGTGTGAGCCAGATTGTCATATGGTGCGATTTCGTGTGGGCTGGTGCCGCCATTGAGGATCGCCAGGGCGTCGTCCAATGATTGGCAGACCATGTTCTTGACCGCCACGTCGGTGAAGAATGCGATATGCGGGGTGATGACGACGTTCGGCATGGCGTTGAGAGCATCATAGTACGGGTGCCCGGTCGGTTGGTCGGCGGGCAGGGTGTGGCCGAATAGCGTCGCCTCGCCTTCGAGCACGTCGATTGCAGCCCCGGCGATCACATGATTGTCGAGCGCATCGATGAGCGCCGGGGTGTCGACCACGCCGCCGCGCGAATTGTTCACGAAATACGCGGTCGGTTTCATTTGCGCGAATCGGGAGGCGTCCATGAGATGCCGTGTGCTCGCGTCGAGATACGTGTGCATGGTGATTACGTCGGCCCGCGCCAGCAGCTCGTCCTTGCTCACCCAGGTGAGGATGCCGTCCAGCTCATGGTTCGGGGCGATGTCGTTGCCGAGCACCTGCGCGCCGAGCGCATGGAAGATGCGCGCCACTGTGGAGCCGATGCGGCCGACGCCGATGATGCCGACTGTCAGTTCGCTGATCTCCCGTGAGATCAGGCCCTTGACCGAGAAATCATGGTTGGTGGCGCGTTCGTCGAACTGCGGTACATGGCGGATGAGTCGCATGATATGCGTGAGCGTCAGTTCGGCGACGGCGCTGGGGGAGTAGGACGGCACGTTGGTGACGCGGATGCCGTTCTCTGCTGCCGTCTTGAGGTCGATGGTGTCGTATCCGGCGGAGCGGATCGCGATCTGGCGGATACCGTAGGCGCTCAGGCGGCGGTAGAAATCCGGGTCGTTGCTTGGCGCGCTGCGCTGCTTGTAGGAGATGCCGTCGAATCCTTCGACGGTGTGCAGCGTATCCTCATGCAGCTCGAACGGGAAGCATTCCACATGGACGTCGTGTTCGGCGGCCCACTGCTCGGCGAACGGACGCTCCTCGTCAATGCAGTGATAGAACGCGATGGAAGTCATGGCGGTGGCCTTTCTAATGGATTGGGTTGGTGCGAACGGAATGATGCGCCATTGACGATGCGACGGGTGCATGCGCATGCGAGGTCAATGCGATTGCCTGAATGCGCTGATGCGTCTGACGGCCTCATGCAGCGTATCGAGTCCTGCGGCATAGCTGAATCGGACATACCGTGATGGCCCGCTGGCGAACGCCTCGCCCGGGATGCCTGCGACCTTCGCCTCTCTCGCCAATAGTCGGGCATAGTCATAGCCGGTGCCCTCATAGTCTTCGGGGATACGCACGTACAGGTAGAACGCGCCGGAAGGCCTGGCCATCGAGAATCCGAGCTCGGTGAGCGCATGCACCAGATAATCACGGCGCTCGCGGTATTCCCCGACCATGAGATCGATTGATGTGTCGCCTTGTTCGTAGGCGGCCTGCGCGGCGTCCATGGTGAAGGTGGCCGCCGTGGACACATGAATCTGGTGGACCTTGGCCAGTTGCGCGGACAAGGTGTGCGGTGCGGCGAAGAACCCAAGTCGCCAGCCGGTCATCGCATAGCTTTTCGACGTGCTGTCCACCACGACGGTGCGGTCGGGCGCGAACTGCGCGATGGAGGGTGCCGGGCGGGTCTCGTAGCTGACCTCTGCGTACACTTCGTCGCTGAGCACCGTCACGTCATACCGCTCCAAGACCTCGGCAAGCGCTTGCAGCTGGCTGGCGGACAGCGTCACACCGGTGGGATTGTTCGGCGAATTGATGACCAGCACCGTGTCGCGTCCCTTGAGGGAGTCCAGGGTGCGTTCCAACGCGTCCGGCGTGAGTATGAAACCGGTGCCGCTGGTGTCGATCGCCACCGATTCGGTGCCGGTGAGTCTGGCCATGCTCTCGTACAGGCCGAACGCCGGCGTGGGATACACCAGTACCGCGCCAGGGTGCAGCAAGGCGGTCAAGGCGCTGCTGATCGCCTCGCTGGCGCCTTCGGTGACGACGATGTCAGCAGTGTCGAAGTGCAGGTTGCGGCGGCGTGCAAGATAGTCGGCGATGGCCTGACGTAGGCCGGGTGTACCGGCGTTCGGCGCGTAATGCGTACGATTGCGCGCAAGGCTCGCCGCTGCCGCATCCTTGATGAAATCAGGGGTCGCGAAATCCGGTTCGCCCAATGTGAGTTTCAGTATTCCCGGAATATCGGATACTTCGGCATCGAACGATCGGATGACCGATGTCGTGAGATTGGAAAGCTGGGGGATGACGGCGTCTGTCGGATTGAACTGGTGCGACGGTGATGGCTGATTCACTGGTGACTGCCTTGCTGGGTTCATGGGTGGTGGATAGTGTGTTCGTTGCGATGATTGGTTGTATCGGCGTTCATCGGTGTTCGCTGAGTGCGATGGCGGGCGGTGCCGCGACGCCGGTGCGCTCGCCGATCTTCGCCAGTTGCCGGAATGTGGCCTCATCGACCGTCACCGTGGTGGTGTTGATTCGGGAAGCCGCGTTTTCCTTGTCTCCCGGAACCAGCACGTCGTGTCCGTCCACCGATGGCATGGACCGGAGTCGGTGCGACAGCTCGGCGACACGGTTGCCGACCAGCGGGGCGCCGCCGAACGCCTCCAAGCTGATGGCGGCGAAACAATGGCAGATGTGCTGTCCCCGCATATCGAGGGACAGCAGCCCGCCGGAAAGGATGCCGGTGAATGTTTCGACCATCAGTGCCAGGCCGTATCCCTTATAACCGGCATTCGTCTCACCGGCTCCGCCCAGCGGCGTCAGACCGCCGATCCGCGGAGTCGCCTTGATATTGTCCATCACGTCGGCGGAATCGTGGTTGATGCGGCCCTGCCCGTCTACGGCCCAATCGCCTTCAATGGGCTGGCCGAGCTTGACCAGCACCTCGATCTTGCCAAGGGACACTGTGCTGGTGGCGGCGTCATAGACCAGCTGGTCCTCGCCTTGCCCCACTGCGAACGCTATGGGATTGCTGCCCAGCGCCGGCAGGCCGGCATGAGTCGGTACGGTGAGCGGATTGCTGTTGGTGCTGGCCAGGCCAATCAGGCCCTGATCGGCCGCCATGCGCGCATAGAAACCGGCGGTGCCGAAATGATTGGAGTCGCGGACGGCGACGATGCCGATGCCATGGCTCTGGGCTTTGGAGATCGCAAGCTCCATCGCAGCGCGCGAGATGAGCTGTCCCATGCCGCTGTGGCCATCCAATACGGCGCATGCTTTCACATCACTGACCACAGTGGTGTGCGCATGCGGGTCGATCATGCCATGGCGCAGCTTGTGATCGTACATGGCAAGACGCTGCACGCCGTGCGAACTGATGCCCCGGCGGTCGGCATCGATAAGCGTATCGGCGATGAACGAGGCGTCTGCGTCACTGAAGCCGCGCGCCACGAAGACCCGCGAAAGGAAGGTGCGCAGAGTCTCGATGCTGATCTGGACGTATTCGGTCACGATGGGTCAGTCGCCTCCCTGATTCTTCGGACGTTTCCGCTGTCTGCATTCGTCCGGCTCGTTGCCTCCGGATCCGCTGTGCCGAAAACAGGTCGGGCGGGGGAATGACGTGCGGACACTGTGCATGAACCTAGCACGGTGCGAGGCGTATGACAGTGGCGTGGCAATCGGGAAAACCGATAGCGCGTTACAAACCACGGCTGTACCGGACGCGACACCGGGCGCGGCCCATCCCATTCCCGTGATTTCGGCGCAGGGCGGAATATGAGGGGATGGGTTTTCCGGTCCGGATACCATATGGAATCCGCGTGGATAGCACCTCATAGGTAATGCCTATAGCAATGCCGACGTATCGGCATTGCGCCCGAGGTATCGTAGTCCGTGCGTAACGGAAAGTACGGCACAGGAACATGAGAGGAAACCGATGATCGAGATCAGGGGAGTACGTAAGAGCTTCGACGGCACCGTCGTGCTGGATGGGCTCGATCTTGACATCCCCCGCAAAAGCGTCGTGACGGTGATCGGTCCCTCCGGTTCGGGTAAATCTACACTGCTGCGGATCCTTGATTTTCTGGAAAGGGCGGATGCCGGCACCGTGGATTTCGGAGATGGTCCGGTCGATCTGACCAGCACCAAAGCGTCCGACATTCGTGCGGTGCGTGCTCGGATCGGGTTCGTATTCCAGAACTACAACCTGTTCCTCAACAAAACCGCATTGCAGAACGTCGCCGAGCCGCTGATCTATGCCAAGGGCGTCAAGCCGGCGGAAGCACGTAGGATCGCCGCCGAACAGCTTGACCGGGTGGGTCTTGCGGATTTCGCAGATCGTCACCCCAGCACGCTGTCCGGAGGCCAGCAGCAGCGCGTGGGCATCGCCCGCGCGGTGGCGCTGAACCCGGAGCTGCTGGTGCTCGACGAGCCGACATCCGCGTTGGACCCCGAAATGGTCTCCGGTGTGCTTGAGGTCATCAAGCAGCTGGGCCGTGACGGCATGACTATGCTGATGGTGACCCATGAGATGCGCTTCGCCTATGAGGCTTCGGACAAGGTGGTGTTCATCGAACATGGACATGTGGTCGAGCAGGGGGATCCCAAGCGGATCTTTGAGCACCCCCAGCAGCAGCGGACCGCCGAGTTCCTGTCGTCCACCAACAATGTGCTGGTGATTCCGGCAGCGCAGTGAGGCCGAGATTCCGATTGACGCCGACTACGTCGATCAATGTATACGCAATGATGTATCCGCAATGACAAGAAGAGAGGAAATTGTCATGTCCACCAATCATGTGATTCGCAAGGCCGTGGCCTTGCTGTCCGGCGTCGCCGTGCTGTTCTCGCTGGCCGCCTGCGGTTCGTCTTCCGCCGGTTCCGCTGACAGCGGCTCCACCAGCGCCAGCGCCCTGGAGCAGGTCAAGCAGGCCGGCAAGATCGTCTTCGCCACCGAAGGCACCTACGCACCGTTCAGCTACCACGATTCCGAGACCAACGAGCTGACCGGCTACGACGTCGAAGTGGCCAAGGCCATCGCCAAGGAAGTCGGCGTCAAGGCCGAATTTGCCGAAGGCAGCTTCGATTCGCTGCTCGCCGGCGTGGACGCCAAGAAGTACGATACCGTGGCCGACCAGATCAGCGCCACCGACGAGCGCAAGGCCAAGTATGACTTCACCGAACCGTACACCTATTCCTATGGTGTGGTGGTGACCACCAAGGACAACCCGAAGGGTGTCAAGTCGTTCGATGACGTCAAGGGCCTCAAGGCCGCGGAGACCGGCACCTCCAACTGGAACAAGACCGCCCAGGAGAAGGGCGCCACCATCGTGCAGGTCAACGACTTCGGCCAGGCCGTAGATGCGCTGACCACCGGTCGCGCCGATGTGACCCTGAACGACGGTCTCGCCGTGCTCGACTACCTCAAGCAGAAGCCCGACGCGAACATCAAGATCGCCGCCAAGACCGAGAAGACGCCGGCCGCACAGCTGCCGTTCCGCAAGGGCAGCGACGATCTGGTCAAGGCCGTTGATGACGCCATCGCCAAGCTGCAGAAGGACGGTACGCTGACGAAGATCTCCGAGAAGTACTTCGGCGAGGACTTCTCCCAGGAGTGATGCATCGCTTCCAACCGCTGTTCCGGCTCCCTTCGCTCTGAAGGGGGCCGCCGGCATGAGCCGGCCCGGTGAACGGCGACAAGCGGGATACCCGACCAATACGCAAAGGATGATCAATGGACGCACGAGTATGGGGAATAGTCGTTGATTCCTTCACCAAGCTGCTGATTCCCGGCATCACCGTGACCATTCCGCTCACGTTGATATCGTTCGCCATCGGATTGCTTCTGGCGATTCTCGTGGCGCTGGTCCGCGTGGCCAAAGTGCCGGTGGCATCGCAGATCGCATGGGTCTATGTCTGGGTGTTCCGAGGCACGCCGTTGCTGGTGCAGCTGTTCGTGATCTTCTTCGGCCTGCCGTCCGTGGGCATCACGATTCCCGCACTGCCGTCCGCAGTGATTGCATTCTCGCTGAACGTGGGTGCGTATGCGTCCGAGACCTTGCGCGGCGCGATTCTCGCCGTGCCCAAGGGGCAGCTTGAGGCCGGTCTGGCCGCCAATATGCCGTATGTGACCATCATGCGGCGCATCATCCTGCCGCAGGCGTTCCGTTCGGCGTTCCCGGCATTGTTCAATTCGTTCATCGCGTTGGTGAAGGACACCTCATTGGCCGCGAACATCACTGTGGTGGAGATGTTTATGTCCGCCCAGCGCGTAGTGGCGATCTATTACGAGCCGCTGGCGCTGTACATTGAGGTGGGTCTCATCTACCTGCTGTTCTGCACCGTGCTGACATGGTTGCAGAACTACTGCGAGAAGAAGCTCAACGAACACTTCTGATATATCATCGGATACCGTTCACGACGATTACGAAACAAAGGAGAAGCTCAAATGGCCATTGACGTCTATGGGGCAAGCTGGTGCGGCGACTGCCATCGCGCAAAGCAGGCTCTGAACGATTTCGGAGCGCCGTTCAACTGGCATGACATCGAAACCGAGGAGGGTGCCAAGGATCGTGCCGTGGCCATCAGCGGCCAGCAGCACATTCCCGTCGTCGTCTATTCCGACGGCGCGTTCCAGGTGGAGCCTTCCGCTCTGGACATCAAGCACAAGCTCGAGGAGCTTGGCGAACTCAAGTGATTCGGCGTTCGCCGGATCGCGGCCGCTGCACTTCGGCTCCCCTGAAACAGGGGAGCCGAACGCATAGATGGGCATCATGCCCAAGGCAGGCGGTTGCAGGCAATCGATCAACCCACAGGGTCATGACTGGATAGAGGGTACCCATGGCCGACAACACATTGCAGCAGGAACTGGAAACCTATTACCGCTGGTTCCACCAACATCCCGAACCTTCATACGGGGAAGTCGAAACCACCACGCGCATCGCGGCCATTCTCGCCGATCACGGCATCGAGATTCTCGATACCGGCCTGAAGACCGGTCTGGTCGCAAAGGTCACAGGACAGGGGCGGCAAGCGGGTACCGGCCATGTGGTGGCGGTGCGCGGAGACATCGACGCGCTGCCGATCGTGGAAAACACCGGTCTGCCGTATGCCTCGCTCAACAAGGGGTATCTGCATGGATGCGGCCATGACTACAATCTCACGGTCGCCTTGGGGGCGGCGCTGCTGCTCAACGCGCGTCGGGAGGAATTCGCCGGCGAAGTCAAGGTCATCTTCCAGCCGGCCGAGGAGGTGGGAGCCACCAAGGAAACCCCTACCGGTGCGGTGACCGTGCTCAACACCGGTGCTCTGGATGACGTGGAGGCGTATTTCGGCACCCATGACACGAACATCGGAGAGCCTGGCGAGGTGCTCATCTCCGCCGGTCCCGACAGTGGTGCGGTCGACAAGTTCCGCATCACCATCCATGGCAAAGGCACGCATGCGGCACGGCCCAACGGCGGAGCCAGTCCCATCCGCGTGGCCGCCGCGCTGATCGAGGGCATCCAATCCATCGCCGGACAGGACGTCAACCCGATTCATCCGAGAGTCGTCACCGTCACCAACGTCGAAGCGGGAAACACGTGGAACGTGGTGCCGGACACCGCGTTCCTGCAAGGAACGGCGCGCACGTCATATCCAGAGGACCGCACGGTCATCCATGACCGCCTGCAGGCCTTGGTGCAGGGCATATCGGCGGCTTATGGCGTCACCGGCGATTTCACATGGGAATTCGGCGCGCCATCGGTGATTAACGACGCCGAATGGGCGGCATTGGCCACCGATACCGCCACAGAGCTCGGCCTGACCGTCAAACCATCCAAGCCCACGCTTGGCGGCGAGGACTTCTCCTACTATCAGGCCCAGGCGCCCGGCGTGTTCATCCACTTGGGCGTCGGCAACGCCGACCGTCCTATGCACGGCCCGACGTTCTATGCGAAGACCGATGCCATCGCAGCCGGCGCCGATCTGCTGGCCACTGTGGCCGAACGTGCGCTGCAACGGCTGGGCGGCGACAACTGACGGCCGGCGATTGAGGGATCGAGCGCCGTTGCTGCCGTAAGGATGGCGGTCACGCGGCCGGTCATGCGAAGTGCCCTTCACCATATATAGGTGAAGGGCACTTCGCATGTTTTGAGCGGCATATAGATAACGCATATAGGCACGAGGGTGTGCGAACTGCCGGAATACTGTACGGTTGTCGCTAACGGCGGACGCATGGGGATGCGTAGGGCCGGGGCCGGATGGCCTGAACCATCGCAATATCAGGGGGAATTATCTTATGGGGGACAATCGTATCTCGAGGCGGGCAGGCGTTGGCCGATCCAAAGCCGCACGAACCAAAGCTGTGGCGCTGGCGGTCGCAGGACTGCTGGTCTTCTCCGGCTGTGGTAGCGCCGCAAACGCGGCGACGAATGGCGCCGAGGAGACGGCCGGCGATCCGGTCTCGGGTGGCACTTTGCGCATCGCCGAACCGACTGAGATCCTTAACTGCATCGACCCGTTCCAGACATCATGGACCGCATCACGTACGCTGGTGCGCCAGTTCGCGGAATCCCTGACCGATCAGGATCCGAAGACCGGCGAGATCAAGCCGTGGCTCGCCACCGACTGGACGCTCAGCGAGGATGGCAAGACCTATACGTTCAATCTCAAGCACGACGTGACCTTCTCCAACGGGGAGACATTCAACGC
The DNA here is from genome assembly GCF_006408855.1 of Bifidobacterium sp. UTBIF-68. Taxonomy (NCBI): domain Bacteria; kingdom Bacillati; phylum Actinomycetota; class Actinomycetes; order Bifidobacteriales; family Bifidobacteriaceae; genus Bifidobacterium; species Bifidobacterium sp. UTBIF-68. The sequence goes on from NZ_JFAN01000029.1 coordinate 19,178, forward strand.
AGGCGCCGTGGTGAAGAACTTCGAAACCGATCTGCAAGGCGTCAAGGAAGGCTGGGGCACCGCCGGCGGCAACTACATCCAAGGCCTCGAATCCGTGAACAAGGTGGATGACGACACTGTAGAGTTCCATTTCTCCAAGTTCAATGCCGCGTTCCTGCAGGCCACGGCCACCACCACGTTGGCGATCATCGCGCCTGCCTCGCTCGATCAGACTCCGCAGCAGCGCTGCCACGGCGAGAACCTGTATGGCACCGGTCCGTTCGTGCTGGAGCAGTGGGACATCACCAGCAAGACCACGTTCACCAAGCGCAAGGGGTACACGACACCCTCACCGTTCGAAAAGAGGCAGAAGGGCGACGCCTACCTCGACCGTATCGAAGTCTCATATATTCCCGAAACTTCCGTACGCACCGGAAACTTCGTCGGCGGACAGACCGACCTGATCCTCGCCTCGTCGGCGGTGCCGATCCTCGAGAACGACGCAAACCAGATCAAGGCGGCCGGCGGGCGCATCGAAACCCGGGCCTTCCCGGGCACCTCATACGACATCTATCCGAACACGCGCACCGAGGGACGTCCGCTGACGGACATCAACGTGCGCAAGGCGGTGTCACTGGCGATCGACCGCACCTCGTATGCGCAGACGATCTTCCGCAAGGACTACCCACTGGTGCAAGGCGTGCTCGGCGCCACGACACCGAGCTTCCAAGCCACGCCCGAAGCGGTGAAGTACGATCCGGAGCAGGCCGGCAAACTGCTGGACAAGGCCGGCTGGAAGCTCAAGGATGACGGCTACCGGTACAAGGACGGCAAGAAGCTGACCTTGATATGGCTGGACTACAACAAGAACGCCGGCCAGGATCTTCTGGTCGACCAGTTCCGCCAAGTCGGCATCGACCTGCAGATCGAAATCGGCACCTATGCGGATTCGGTGAACAAGGAGAAGACCAACGATTACGACCTGTCGATGCTCTGGACCTACACGCGAAGCGACCCTTCGGCCATCGGCAATCTGATTGATATCCGCAGCGAGAAGGGCAACCGCGGCGGATGGAACATCGCCGATGACGAGCAGCGTGCCAAACTCAACGAACTGTTCGATGCCGGCATCGCCGAACGCGACACCGCGAAACGCACCAAGATCTATCAGGAACTGCAGCAGTATCTCGCCGACCAGTACCTCCAGATTCCGTTCTACGAGCGCACCGGCGACCTCGCCCTCGCCAAGAACGTGCACGGCGTGCGCTACACCGCCGAGTCCTTCATCTCCCTGTACGACACCTGGCTGAGCTAGTACCCTGCATCAGAATTCGTTGATTTATTGACGGCTCCCCTTGTCGGGGGGCTGTCCCGCGAAGCGGGACTGAAGGGCAGTGAATTCGTCAACGAACTTCTGGCGAAAGATATTGGCCGGCATACCGCATATAACACCCGGATTGGAACAATATGAAAGATCAACTTCTCTATATCGCCGGCAGGGTGGTGCAGGCGGTGGTGGTGCTGTGGGCCTCCTATACGGTGACCTTCATCATCCTGAACCTCCTGCCAGCAAACCCCATCGACCTGATCCTGCACGCCAGAGGCATCCCCGACGGTACCATCAGCGGACCCGAGCTGGAAGCGGTCAAACATCAGTACGGCCTGGACCAGACACCATTGCAGCAGTACTTCACCATGCTGGTCAACGCCTTGCACGGCGATTTCGGCACCTCATACATGCAGGGGCTTCCGGTCAGCCAGCTCATCGCCCAGCGTCTGTCAAACACGCTGGTCATCAGCGGACTGTCCATCGTGGTGTCGTTCATTGGTGCGTTCCTGCTGGCCTTCTTCGCCGCGTACACCAGGCATGACTGGATCCGCAACCTCATCAACATGCTGCCCACGCTCGGCGTGTCCGTGCCATCGTTCTGGATCGGTCTGCTGCTCATGCAGGTGTTCAGCTTCGGACTCGGACTGCTGCCGGCAGTGGGAACCGAAGGCTGGCAGACCCTGATATTGCCGACTATCACCATGTCCATCCCCATGATGGCGTTGCTTTCCCGACTGCTCATCACCGGCTTCGAGGAAGTGCTGCATGAGGAGTTCATCACCACTGCGAAAGCGCATGGTCTGAACTACCGCACCATCATCGTCACCCATGTGCTGCGCAACGGCGCATTGCCCGCGTTCACCATGCTCGGTCTGGTCGTCGGGCATACGGTGACCGGCGCGATCGTCGCCGAAACCGTGTTCTCCCGCCAAGGCGTGGGCATGCTGGTGCAGCAGTCCGTGGAAAACCAGGACATCCCGGTGGTGCAAGGCGTGGTCTTGCTCGCGGCCGCAGCGTTCGTCGTCATCAATCTCATCGTGGATCTGATCTACCCCGTGCTCGATCCGCGCATTTCGCACATTCGCAAAGGAGGGGCACAATGAGCATCAGCATCACGGAGGCGCCGGTATTGGGCGTCGCCATACCGCAGCCCAGACACCATGTGGCCAATCGCATCACCGGCTTCATCACCAAACGGTTCTTCGTCGTATTGTCGTCGGTCTTCCTGGCCTTCGTCATCGTCTCGTCGGCTTTCCCCCAGTTGTTCACGCGGATAGATCCGTATAAGACCAATCCCGCGGACAAGCTGCTCGCGCCTTCGGCCGAGCATTGGTTCGGCACCGATCAGGTGGGGCGTGACCTGTTCACCCGCGTGCTCTACGGCGGCAGGGCCACCATCCTGGCGAGTCTCGTATCGCTGTCCATCGCATTCTTCGGCGGCCTTCTGCTGGGCGTCATCGCCGGCTATTTCGGCGGAGTGCTAGACGCCCTCTTCATGCGCGGGGTGGATGTGCTGCTGTCCATTCCTGGATTGCTGCTGGCCATCACCATCGTCACCGCCATCGGGTTCGGCACCACTCCGGTCGCCATAGCCATTGGCATCGGCATCCTGCCCGGATTCGCGCGCACCACACGGTCCCAGGTGCTCAAAGTGCGGGAACGGTCGTATATCGAAGCGGCGAAAGTCAACGGAGTGCCGGTGGCCTCCATTGTGTTCAGGCATGTGATCCCCAATGCCATCGGACCGGTGTCCGTGCTGGCGTTGCTTGAATTCGGCAGCGTGATCATGGCGGTCGCCACGTTGAGCTTCCTTGGATTCGGTGCGAGACCGCCGGCTGCGGAATGGGGTTCGCTCATCAACGACGGCCGCAGCTATCTCGTCACCAGCCCGTGGGTGCCGCTGCTGCCCGGCCTGACCGTGGTGCTCACGGTGCTGTCCATCACCGTCATCGCACAATCATTGAAGAAGAAAGGCAACCTATGAGCGAGGCAACAACAGGCGAACTGGTCGGCGAGATCTCACACCTGAGCGTCACCTACCATGCGCATGGGCGAGCCCATACGGCCGTGGATGACATCTCATTGCAGCTGAAGGCAGGCCGCACGCTGGCCATCGTGGGCGAATCGGGGTCCGGGAAATCCACAGTGGTCAAAGCATTGCTGGGCATCCTTCCTGCGAGCGCGGAAGTGACCGGATCCCTCAACCTTCTCGGGCATGCGCTCGAGCATGCCGGGCCGAAGGAATGGGCCCAGGTGCGTGGCCGCATCGTTGGATTCGTACCGCAGGACCCCCAGAGCAACCTCGATCCGACCATGCGTATCGGCGAGCAGGTCGCACAGATCGTCCGTCTGCACCATAGCGGCCTCGACAGGAAAGCGCAGCAGGCTCGTGTCCTTGACCTGTTGGAGGAGGTGGGCATCGATGAACCCGCCTTGCGCGCACGCCAGTACCCCTATGAGCTGTCCGGCGGATTGAAGCAGCGTGTGCTGATCGCGCAGGCATTGGCCAGCGATCCCGAGGTGATCGTGGCCGACGAGCCCACCAGTGCGCTTGACGTCACCGTGCAGAAGAAGATCCTCGACGTCCTCGAGACATTGGGCAAGGCGCGCAACATCGCCACCCTGATGGTGACCCATGATCTGGCTGTGGTGTCGGACCGGGCCGATGACGTGCTGGTTATGCACAACGGCGAGCTCGTGGAAACCGGCGAAACCGGACATGTGCTTGGGAATCCGGGGAGAACCTACACCAAGGCGTTGCTCGCTGCATCGCCGTCATTCCGCAGTGAGGACGTCCCGACGAAAACCGGCCGTGAGCATCTGACCGACGGAGCCGCACCGGAACCTGAGGCTGCGGTCCGATGGAAGGACGTCACCAAGACTTACCGCACCGGGTATACGCCGGCGGGGGTGTTCAAGGCGGTCGATGGCGTTACGCTCACTGCCCGCAAAGGTGAGACCCTGGCGATCGTCGGCGAATCCGGATCCGGAAAGACCACGCTGCTGCGACTGGCTTTGGCTCTCACCTCGCCCACCAACGGTTCTGTGGAAGTCAACGGAAACGACCTTTCCACGCTGCGTGGAGCAAGGTTGCGCAACGCGAGAAGGGATTTCCAGCTCGTACAGCAGAATCCCTTCGATTCGCTCGACCCGAAATACTCCATCGCCGATTGCATCAGCGAGCCGTTGAAGGCCTTCCATGTGGGAGATGGCCGTTCGCGCGCCAACCGAGTGCGTGAACTGCTGGACCTGGTCGCACTGCCGCAATCCGTGCTGACCGCGAAACCCACGGAGCTTTCCGGCGGTCAATGCCAGCGCGTGGCCATCGCCCGCGCCCTCGCCGTCGAACCCAAGGTGCTGTTCCTCGATGAGCCGGTGTCCGCGCTGGATGTCATCGTCCAGGCGCAGATCGTCGATCTGCTCGCGACGCTGCAACAGGATCTGAAACTCACCTATGTGTTCGTCTCCCATGATCTGGCGGTGGTGTCCAATATCGCCGACCGTATCGCCGTCATCGGCAAAGGCCATCTCGTCGAGGAGGGTGCGGCGTCTCACGTGCTGCATCATCCCACGGCGGACTATACGCGCAAACTGCTGGCCGCGATACCGGGCGGGCGGCTCGGGCGCTGATTATCGCGGATTCCAGGCGTGGAATCCGGGTGTGGATTCCAGTGTGCTCGGTAACGGCGTGGGAAACGGCGAGGCGGACCGGAAAGGGCGGTCGCCTCGACTCGGACCAGATCGATTCCATCGGGCATCGTGCCTTCATTATGGATGTATTGGGGAACATCATGACGAATATCCAAGAGCAAGTGATTCAGGCAGCGGAGACTGCCGATCTCCTGGCATTCGATTCGAAAAGAGTCGTGGAGCTTCTGGCTGAAATACTGCCGGAGGGGCAATTGGTCGTCGATCCCGCGCGGATTGACGCCATCCAGCGGCGTTCTCGGCAGGATGGCGTGGGGGAAATCTACGCCGTCGCGCTGCCGGACAGCGTCGAAGGTGTCAGCGCCGTGCTCCGCTTGGCATCATCGCTTGGCGTGCCGGTGTATACCAGGGGCGAGGGCTCCGGTATCGGCGGCCTGTCCACGCCATCACAGCCGGGTATCCTGCTGCTGACCGCCAATCTCAAGCGCATTGTGGACTTTGATGCGGTCAGCCGCACCATAACCGTTCAGGCTGGAGTGGTCACGGCGGACATCAACCGGTATCTGGAGGGGAGCGGACTGTTCTATGCACCGGATCCCGCCAGCGCCGGTTTCTCCAGCATCGGCGGCAACATCGCTACGAACGCAGGGGGATTCCACTGCGTCAAATACGGCACCACCCGCCAGTCGCTGCTGTCATTGAAGGTGGTGCTGGCGGACGGTTCCGTCATCGACACCGGGCATGGCGTGGCGAAGAATGTGGCCGGGCTGGACCTGACTTCGCTGTTCACCGGCTCGGAAGGCCTGTTGGGCGTCGTGGTCGAGGCCACTCTCAAGCTTCTCCCCAAGCCGATTTCGACGTCGGCGGTAATCGCGTTCCTCGATGATCTGTCCGAAGTGGGCGAAGCGGTCGACGCGGTGCAGGGCGTCGCCGTGCAGGTGTCCACGTTTGACCTGATGGGCGTGCCGTACATACAGACGTATCCGGATGCCTACATCCCCGCCGTGGGTGATGCGCAATGGATGCTGGTCGTCGAAACCGATGGGCTGGCGAGCGCGCAGGAACGCGATCTGGTGTGCGAAGCGTTGCGCGGCACGGGTGCCAGCGTCATCTCCCCAAGCGAGGATGAGGTCGCCTCATTCTTGGAACTGCGCACCAGCGGACGGGCCATCCCGCCCTCTGATCATCCACGTTGGCTGGTGGAGGTGGATGCCGCGGTTCCCCTTTCGGTTGCCGCCAGGTATCTGCGGGACATCGAATCGGAGGCCGTGAACCATCAGTCGCAGGGTGTGGGGTTCTCGCTGGCGGCGCATATCGGCGACGGCAACGTTCACGCCGTGTTCCTTGCGAGACGGAGGGAAGGGGAGAGTGAGCCCCCGGCGGTGCTGTCCGAAATACGCCGTCGGCTGCTGATCCGTGCGCTCGAACTTGGTGGCACCATCACGGGCGAGCATGGCATAGGCCTGGGGCTGAAGGACTATCTTCCCCTACAGCTGGGCGCGCGCAATCTGGAACTGCAGCGGGCCATCAAGCACACGCTCGATCCCCAAGGCATTCTCAACCCGGGGAAGTGGCTATGAGCGTGTATGCAGCATATTCGCATATCGCCAACAATCTGGGCGCGCCGCCGTTCCTTCCGCTGAATCGGGACCACGTGGGTGATACGCCTCTGGTCAATCTGACCGGAGGCGTGCCTGCAACCGACATACTGCCCTATGAGTCGTATAGTCAAGCAGTCGGGCGGGTGCTGGGCAATCCCGCCACCGCGTTCTCCTCGGTGTCGTATGTCTCGCCGTTCGGCATCCAGGAGCTACGCGAACATGTGGCGCATTGGCGAGGGGTTCCGGTGGAGAATGTATTGGTCACCAATGGCGCGATGAACGGCATATTCCTCGCAGCGCAGACACTGATCGACCCCGGGGACACCGTGTTGGTGGAGAGTCCTACTTTTCCGTTCGCGCTCAACATCTTCCGCAGGGCCGGGGCGCGTCTGGAAAGCATCGCACTGCATGCGGGCGGCATCGATCTGGACGAGCTTGAGCAGCGGTTGCGCGAAGGCAGACGGTACAAACTGTTCTACACGATTCCCGATTTCCAGAACCCTGCCGGGACCCTCACCTCAGCCGAGCACAAGGGCAGACTGCTTGCGCTCGCCGATCGATACGGATTCGCGGTGATCGCGGACAATCCATACCGAGAGTTGTGGTTCGACCATGAGCCGGACGGTTTCCCGGATGACTACCGCCACGCGGAACGGTATTCGCCGCTCTACGAAATCGGCACGTTCTCGAAGACGCTGGGGCCTGGATGGCGTGTAGGGTGGACGATCGCCTCAAGCGACGCGGTACGGCGAATGAGTGTCATCCGCGCCTGCGTGGACGGCAACAGCACGGCACTCGGACAGTATGCCATCTCCAGTCTGCTGCAGGAGCCGTATTGGTTTGATCGATTGCTTGAGACTGAACGTGCTCTCTACCGTGGCCGTGCACAGGCATTGGTTTCGGCGTTGCGAACCGGATTCGGCGATGCCGTTGCGTTCGACGAACCTCGAGGCGGGTTCTTCCTCTGGCTGGGATTGCCTCAAGGCATACGGATTGATGATCCGCATGTGCAAGACGCTCTGGCGCGCCAGAATGTGCTGGTGACCCGAGGCGATTCGTTCGCTCCGGAACAACCGGGCCGGGACCCTGCGCATCGCGATTATGCGGACCATGTGCGGATCGGATTCTCCGCGCTGCCCGAACGGGATCTGCGCGAGGGTGCGGACCGTTTGGTTGCGGCATTGATTGGTCTGGCGTAGCTGTTTCCCGGCGGTTTCGCGAGGGGCTTCACGTGTGTGAAGCCCCTCGTTGTGTTTGCTGCCAGGCGACTGCTGCGCATGACATATGCTGGCTGGCTGCCGGCATTCGGCAGTGTAACAGAGCATAAGTTTTTCATATGGCGTCGTGGTGTTTTCCTGGTGAAGTATGGCGTAGAGTACAAACCATCAGAAGTTGGGGCTTCTGATTCTCTCAACAATCATCCGGCATCTCCATGAAGAGCATTGCCAAACGAGAAGGGGAACTCATTCCATGAGCACATACCAGCAGATCGAGGAGCTTGGCGACGACCAGTTCGTCCAAGAGTGGCGCCAGTGGCACCAGGACAAGGACGAACGGTTCGCCTCGGAATACGGTTTTCTGTCCATCACCAGCCTCAATTGGCTGAAGGACGGCAATACCATCGAAGTCTCGGACTTCCCGGGGTCATGGTCACAGGCCGGTGACACGGTCACCTACACGCCAGCCGCAGGCAAAGTCGTCACCGTCAACAACCTTCCGTTGGGCGGTCCTCGCGGGTTCATCACGGAACCTGCCGAGGACGCGAATGTGGTTGTCGTGGTCTACCGCGACGTGCATGCCGAACTCATCAAGCGACTCGGTGGCCCAAACCAATACGCCGTGCGCGTGCGCAACCCGCAGGCGGCCAAGCGCGTGAACTTCAAGGGCACTCCGGCCTTCGAGCCAAGCAAACGCTGGGTGGTTCCCGCAACCTACAAGCCATACACCGAAGTCAGCGATGTGACCGTGGACGCCTCGCTCGACTACCTCAACCATGTGGAGCAGGCCATCGGCGAGTTGGAATTCGAACTTGAGGGCAAGCCGCAGCGGCTCGTCGTGTTCCAAGGTCATGGGGATGGCCAGGGACTCGTACTGTTCCGCGACGGAACCTCCGGCAAGGAAAGCTATGGCGGCGCCAGGGTGCTGACGTTTGACGTGAGCGAACCGGAGAGCATTGACCATATCGACTTCAACCGCGCCACCAACCTGCCATGCGCCTACAGCGAATACGCCACCTGCCCGCTGGCTCCGGCATCGAACAGGCTCGACGTGGCGGTGACCGCGGGGGAGAAGCTGCCGGCGTAGCACGATTTCTAAACGGAATCCGCATCGTTTGCCAAAACTGAACTTACACAACGATCACAATCTTGGGGGAAGATTCATGACCGAACAACAACATAACGAACCGCAACACAGCGAACCGGCACTGACCATCGCGAATCTCAGGCCCACCTATGACGGCAAGCCGTTCCCGGGCAGCGAACTGCCCACCATCGAACAGGCGGTAGCGGAAGCGCAGCAGTACGTGGACCGCTCATGGAAGGAGGACGGCAGCTTCGTCACCTGGCCGGAACACGAGGAATGGGGAGCCAATTACGGCCCGCTTTCCCTGTACACCGGCGCAGCGGGCGTCGCCTGGTTCCAACTGGCGAAGCTGAACAGCGAACTCGCCGAAGACGGCGATCTCGACCGACTGAACAAGGCGCTCTCGTATCTGGAGACGCATTGGAGCATCCTGACCGAGCCCGACCATGAATTCATCTCGGTCGACCCGGACACCGGATACTGCGGCGGGCTTGCAGGCATCGCCGCAGTGGTGGCTGAAGCGGCGGCCCGTTACGAACGTTGGCGTCTGTTGGCGGTGAACATCGCCGACGCGCTCGCTGAACGGTATCGTCCCGGTGAAGGATGGACCGGCCTGTCGCCGCTCTGGGGCGATGCCGGAATCCTCAACGCGCTGCTTGCCATCGGCAAAGCGCTCGGCGAACAGCGTTACACCGATGTCGCCGTTCAGGCGGGCGAGGACCTGCTCGCCAAGGAGATCCGTGACGACGACGGTTCGCATTGGCCATACATGCATCTGCATGACATGAGCGAGCGATACGCCTCATTCCCGGATAAGGCCATGATCGACGGATTCCTCGAAGGCGGCGACGGCATCGCCCTGGCGTTCTCGAACCTTGCGCTGGCCACCGGCCGCGATGATTTCAAAGAAGCCGCGTTGCGTGCATTGGACACCGTCAAGACCAAGGCCATCGTGGTGGGGGACAGTGCCATCTCACGCAACCTCAACGAATCCGGTCAGGCGCGTTTCGGCCTGTGCTCCGGCTCCTCCGGATACATCCGCATCTACACGGCGGTGGCCCGCATCAGCGATGACCCCGCAGACACAATCGGCTGGGCACGTCGATTCGGACGCGGACTCATCCGCAGCGGTGTTCCCGGTCGTCTCGCCCAGGACAACTACTGGCTGCTGTCCCAATGCTGCGGCGGTGCCGCGGTATTGGAGGCGTTCACCGCATTGTGGTTGGAAACCGGCGAAGAGCTGTGGTTCCAAGCCGCAAGCGCACAGGCCGACGATCTGCTGATCCGCTCCTGGTCCGACAAGCTCGGACGCCGCTGGTACACGGAATCCTACGCGCTGCGCGATGTGGGACGTCTGAAGGCGGAAGTCGGCTATCAGGTCGGTGCTGCAGGCGTGGCCTTGAGCCTGATTCACTTCCATCAGGCCAAGCGCAGCCATGACGACGGCGTGCACTTCTCCACGCCGCGTCTGCCCGACGAGCCATACGTCACCAATGACGACGGCTTCCCGTTCGCCGGCGTGTGACCGCCAGTACCACGCGACAATCCGAATCATCATCCATCGCCGTAATCCAGCGGCATCCATCACTGCAACCGCAGTCCTGCACAGTCAGGCGCCGTCATTTCTCGACGGGCGCATCATCGACATCATCGATACATACTCATTCGCAAAGGAACCATCATGTCCAACAATCCCGCAGACCAGCAGTACACCACCCGAATCGCCGACCTTCCCGGCACTGAAGTCGTCTTCGGTGTCGGAGCCGAGGAGAAGCTGCCATACCTGCTGAAGAAGAACCATGTGAAGTCACTGCTGTTCGTATACAGCGGCGACTACGTCAACGAGCTCGGCATCCGGCAGAAGGTGCTCGACACCGCCAAGGAACTGGGAATCAGCGTCATCGAAAACGGCGAAGTGCAGGTCAACCCCCGGCTGGAGCTGGTGCACACGCTCATCGAACAGGCACGCGAACATGACGTGGACTTCGTCATCGCCGCAGGCGGCGGCAGCGCATTCGACACCGGCAAGGCCGTGGCCCTCGGCAAGAACTATGACGGCGACGTCTGGGATTTCTACACCCATAAGCGTACGGAGCCGGAACACCAGGTGCTCGGAGTCGGCACCATCTCCACCATCCCCGGCACCAGCTCCGAAGTCTCCTTCGCTTCGGTGATCACCAACGGTCACATCAAGGGCGGGGCCGCTCCCATCGCCATCAAGCCGACCTTCACCATCATCAACCCCGAATACTCGCGCACCGCGCCATACCGGTACCTTGCGGCGGCCACCGTCGACATGATCGTGCACAACCTCGAGAAGTACTTCACGCCGAATGCGCCGCTCGCGCTCGTCGACCAGCTTGAGGAGAACGTGTTCCGAGCCGAATACGACGCGGCCATCCGGTTCGCCAAGAATCCGGAAAGCCTGCAGGCGCGTACCGATCTGCACTGGCTGTCCGCATACGTCAACCCGCAGCTGCGCTCGGCCGATGCCACCGGCCCGCGGTACTCCATCCATGAAGGCGTGATCCACGCCATCGAGCACGCGCTGAGCGGCGTCTACGATATCATCCACGGCGAAGGCAACGCGGCGGTGCTGATCGCGCTGGTGCGGTATGAAGCGAGCCGCAATCCCGAGAAATTCGCCAAACTCGCGGTACGAGTCTTCGGTGCCGACCCTTATCTCAATACCGAAGAAGAGAACGCGCTGCTGCTGGCGGACAAGCTCGAGGATCTCATCGTGAACCACCTGCACGTGCCGATCCGTCTGTCCGAACAGGGCGTGCCCAACGACGATTTCGAGGAGGTGCTCGACCAGATCGGCGGCGGCATCGGATATCCGCTGGGTCACTACACCAACCTGAGCCGTGAGGACGTCAAGGCGCTGCTCAAGAGCGCATACTGACAGGGGTGTCGGGCCTGCGGCGGTCGTCGCGGGCCCGGGCTGACCGTCGAAAGCCGACAACGGCAACAAGACCAAGACAGATCCAGACAACCAAGCCAACGAGGAGCGAGCATCATGGCCGCATCGCAGCTGCAGACCGAAGACGGCATCATCATCCGCGAAGCCGAGCCACATGAATATGACACGGTGGGCGAAGTGCTGTATCGCGCGTATTCCAGTGTGATCGACGTGTCCGAACGGTATGAGCGGGACATGCGTGACATCGCCGGCCATGCCAAGGCATGGCACATCTGGGTCGCCGATGACACGCGTGCACATCGTCTGCTGGGCGTGGTGCTCACCCCGTTGTCGGCATTCGGCCCTGCCGACCAGCTATGGCATTTCCATCAAGGTGAGCGCATGTTCCGTCTGCTCGCCGTCGATCCGGACGCCCGCCGGCGTGGGCTCGGACATCGGCTTGTGGATTTCGCGGTCGCGCAGATCGGCGGGCTTGGCTTCTCCACAGTGGGTATCAACTCCGGACTGAATCTCACCCAGGCCGTTCACCTGTATCTCCACTATGGTTTCGTGCGTCGTCCGGAACGGGAGCTGATGCTGTACGGGCCGGGCAGGGTGTTGGAGCTCACCTATGACATCCCGGCGGACCTGGTCCGTCATGACGCGCGCGTGGACGAGTTCGAACGACGGCGTGGGGAGCCGGCCGTCCCCGATACCGTGGGGTCCATCCCGGCGTTCCTCCGCCGTGTCGGCGGTTTCATCGAGCGAGACCGCATCGTATCCGAGCGCCAGGCCATCGATTCGTATGTTAAATCGTTGTCTATTGATTTCGATGCGGACGACCAGCCGGTGGCATTCGTCCGCGTCAAGGGGGACGAGGAGGAGCGTTTGGTCGCCGATGCCGCCAAGCGCTACGGCATCCCGGTGTTCCACTATGTCGGAGCGGGCCCGCTGGCCGGGCGGACCTTGCCGCATGAGACGGGCGTGGTGCTTCTCCGGTAGCCGGCCGACTGATAGGATGGTGACTGTCAGGTCGACGGCATAATGGTATGCCGCGCAGAAACCTTGTACGAAAGGGGGCTGTGCATGACCATCGCAGCCATGTTGGGAGGAAGCATGCTGTTGCTGCTGATTGTATTGATAGTCATCATCGCATTGCTGTTCGCCGCGATTTTCGTGGTGCCGCAGCAGCAGGCGTATATCATCGAACGATTCGGCAAATTCCAGAAGGTGCAGTTCGCCGGCATCCACATGCGCATTCCATTCGTTGACCGCATCGCCATGAAGACGAACATGCGCGTCAACCAGCTCAATGTGCAATTGGAGACCAAGACGCTCGACAACGTGTTCGTCACTGTGGTGGCCTCCACGCAGTTCCGCGTCAACCCGAATGATGTGGCCACCGCGTACTACGAGTTGCGTGATCCTGCCGGACAGCTGCGCAGCTACATGGAGGACGCGCTGCGCTCAGCCATCCCGGCGCTGAGCCTGGATGATGCGTTCGCCCGCAAGGATGATGTGGCATTCGACGTGCAGAAGACCGTGGGCAACGAGATGAGCCGCTTCGGTTTCACCGTGGTCAAGACCCTGATCACGGCGATCGACCCGAGTGCTCAGGTCAAGAACGCGATGGACTCCATCAACGCCGCGCAGCGTGAAAAGGAAGCCACCCGCCAGCGCGCCGAGGCCCAGCGCATCCAGATCGAGACCCAAGCCGCCGCCGAGGCCGAGAAGACCCGCCTGCAGGGTGAAGGTCAGGCCAACTACCGTCGTGAGATCGCCAACGGTATCGTCGACCAAATCAAGAGTCTGCAGGCAGTGGGCATGAACATCAACGACGTGAACAACGTCGTGCTGTTCAACCAATACCTCGATGTGATGCGTTCGCTGTCCGAATCCAACAACGCCAAGACCGTGGTGCTGCCCGCCTCCACGCCCGGCGGCTACCAGGATCTCTACGAGCAGGTCACCAAGGCCATGCTCACCGCCTCCGGAACCAGATAACCCGGTATGTACAGCTGATTCGCATCAGCTGTGCGATCAGGGCATCGGGCATCGCCTGTTAGGCTCCCCTTGTCAGGGGAGCTGTCGGCGCAGTCGACTGAGGGGTAGTCCCGTGCTTGTTATTGGTTCTGTGAACTTTGGCATCGCCTGTTTGGCTCCCCTTGTCAGGGGAGCTGTCGGCGCAGTCGACTGAGGGGTAGTCCGCGACTACATACCAAAGTTGGAGTGGCAGAGTCTGTGTATTCGCTGATATGCCTGTTTGCCTGACTGTCAGCCAGGTCGGTGATTGGGGTTCCGGACGGATATGTGGATGGAATTCGAGGTGTTCTCCTATTTGCCGAGGAACTCCGGAATCGTCTCGGCTGCGGCATAGCCCTTGCGGTACATCATTTCCAGACCTTCGAAGTTCTTCTTCAGCGTATTGAGGCCGTACAACTCTTCGGGGGCGAGGATGAGTACGCGTCCCTCGGCCTCGTATCGTTTGGCCAGTTCGATCTCATCGTTGTAGGTCCGGTAGCGCTCGCGAAGCCGCTCGGCCGCCGCCGGATACGTGCGCTCCAGAATGCGTGCCGGCGCCAGATCCTTGCGCTGCTGGCGCACCTCATCGCGCAGACGGGAAAGGATAAGAACCACGCGATCATAGCCATCGTCCAGTGCCTTCTGTACCGGTACCGGGTCGGCGATGCCGCCATCGAAGTATGGCACACCATCCACCACATACGGTTCGCACGCCACCGGCACCGCGGACGATGCCTTGACGACGTCGAAGTCGTCGAAGTGAATGCGTGATTTATCGAAGTACTTCGCAGAACCGTCCTCGGCATTGCATGCCACCACGGTGAATCCGGTGGGGTTCGCCTCAAAAGCCTCGAAATCCACCGGATACTCGCCGTCGTGATTGCTCAATGTGCCGTAAATGTAGTCGAGATTGGCGAAATTATGGTTCTTGAAGAAGCTCTCGGCGCTCGCGTATTCCTTGCGGAATGCGTATTTGGTATAGAACGTGTGATTGCGTCCATGCTGGCGGGCGATGAACGAGGTCATGTTCGCGGCTCCAGCCGATACGCCGTAGCACATGTCCACGTCGATGCCGTCCTCAAGCATGCGGTCCATCACGCCGCAACCGAAAATCGCGCGGAATCCGCCGCCCACGTCGATCATCGCGGTTTTCATAGCTTTATTCCTCCCCTGAAAAGCCCCTATCGATATTCATAACCAATTTCAGAGCTTACGCGGTTTTGTCGGACAATTGGATAGGCATTGAAAGGCACATTGCATGGTTATCGCTAGGCCTCCAGTCGTTTCGCCAGCCTACATCGTGCAGCGAACTCTCCACGATGTAGGGAAACCCCATCATGTAGGGAAAACCCCATGATGTAGGGAAAATCCCATGATGCAGGGATAAGAAATGGCGGAATTCCGCCATTTCTGTATTTTGCATCCCTACACGGTGGGAATTTCCCTACACGGTGGGAATTTCCCTACACGGTGGGAAACCGACTGCATTGCGAGTCAGCGGGTCAGCAAGGAGTGCGAGAGTGCGGCGATTCGTTCGGAGGGATCGGAATTGGCGAGCTTCACGCCGCCGGCCGCGCCTTCGGGGGCCAGTGCGCCCAGTGATTCCAGCACGACGCGCAGATGCCGCACCGTGCCTTCGTTGCCGTCGATGATCGCAGCGCGATCCGGCAGCAATTCACGGAAATAGTCGCGGTAGAACACGAAATGCGTGCAACCCAGCACCACCGAATCGATACGGTTCAGATCATACCGGTCGAAGTAATGGTGCAGCGTATCCATCACCAGCTGATGATTGTCCAGTTGCCCGGATTCCACGATCTCCACCAAATCGGGGCAGGGCTCCTTGAATATCTCGTTGTCCGAGTCGAAACGCTCCATCAGCTTGGCGAATTTCCGTTCGCGCAAGGTCAGTGGAGTCGCGGCGACGATCACGCGCTGGGGGATATGATGCGGATCCGAAGGCACGTCGCCTCTGTCGCAGGCCACCTTCAGTGCCGGCTCCATGCCGATGATCGGGATATCGTATTGTTCGCGCAGGTCATTCACTGCGGCGGAAGTCGCGGTATTGCAGGCGATGACCACCGCCTTGACACCCTGGACGACAAACCGCTCCATGATAGCGAAGCTCAGCGCCCTCACCTGTTCGGGTGTTTTCGTGCCATATGGCGCATTGGCGGAATCACCGAAGTACAGTACCTGTTCGTCCGGCATGTCCTTCACAATCTGACGGACGACCGAAATGCCGCCAAGCCCGGAATCGAATACGCCGATCGGCGCCGAGGAGCTCATGACACAATCCTTCCCGATGAATGGACTCGATGGGCCAAGGCATGGTGTCGCGGATTCCGCAGACCTCGGAGCGAACCGGAGTGCACCGGAGTGCACCGGAGTGCACCGGAATGGAATCGGCACTGTCGCCTTGCCATTACCAGAGTACTCTTAACAGACATGAGTTTTCCGAACCGAGTAACCAAAGCACACGCCACCGGCAATGATTTCGTGGTGTATCTTGACCGGTCCGGCGAATATGAGCCCACTGCCGACGAAGTGCGATTCCTGTGCGACCGCCACTTCGGCATTGGCGGCGACGGCCTGATTCGTCTGACGCGGCCCGATCACGTATCCGACCTCACCGATGAGCAACTCTCCCGAACCCTCGCAGGAGGCGCCCGCTGGTTCATGGATTATCGCAATGCGGATGGTTCCCTGGCGGAGATGTGCGGCAATGGCACGCGCGCCATCACACTGTTCGCCCAACGCGAAGGCGTCGCCGACTCCACCGAGCCGTTCCGCCTGGGCACTCGTGCCGGCGTCAAGATTCTCACACCGAAGGGCAATATGAAGCCCTATGGGGCTGACGTGTTCCAAGTCGACATGGGGGAGTGGGCGATTGGTGCTTTGGATGCTTACGAAGTGACCATCCCCGGTACTCCGGGTTCGGCGCGCGGCACGTTCGTGGACATGGGCAATCCGCACGTCGTGGCGGTGATCGAGGACGCATTCGCGTCGTTGCCGGTGGTCGAGGAGCTCGACTTGGCGACCAAGCCGGAAGTGAACCCGAAGATCGAATCCGACCAGAACGTGGAATTCGTGCGCGTCGATGACATTGACGACACCGCCGGCTCGGGAGAGGCCACCATGCGCGTCAACGAGCGGGGATGCGGCGAGACCCTGTCCTGCGGTACCGGATTATGCGCCACGGGCATCGTCCTCAGGGCCAAGACCGGCATCGACCACTGGGATATCACCGTGCGGGGCGGCACGTTGCGCGTGGACGTCTCCGACCATGATGTCAAGCTCACCGGTGCCGCCACCCTGGTGGCGGATATCGATGTGCTGCGATAGCCGTACGCCGGCTGATACGGCACCCTCAGGGAGACAAGACCCCCGCAGGATTCCGACAAGGACATCCTGCGGGGGTTCGATTGTCATGTCATGCAATGGCGGCCGACAGCGTCAAAGAACCGCCAAGGGAGGGGTCAGGCGAACAGTGCCGCACCTTCGGTCACGAGATCAGCGCGACGATGGCCACGATCCAGAGCACATCGATCATGAGGTCGAAATTGAGACGGTAATACTTGTTCAGCCCGTTGGGAATCGTTCCCGTCGTCTTCGATGCGGGCATCTTCTGCACGGCCACCGTCGCATGGCTCAAGGCCATGAACTGGATTGTAGTGGAGAACATGAGGGTCAGGCACCACGGGCACAGCGCATGGATCACGAACAGCGACTGCGTGCTCAGCCAATACGAATAAGCCAGTGCAGCAAGTCCGCCTAGCCAGGTGCATGCCGCGAACCAGCGCGGCACCCGTACGCGCGCCAAGCCGATGACCGCAATGGTGATGAACACCGATTCGGCGGCGATGCCGAAGAACGCGTTCGGGTAGCTCAGGCCTCCGAACTTCACGATCTCCGCCTGCCAGGATTGCGCCACTGTAGTGCAGGAGATGACCGAATTCACGTCACAGCCGAGTTGCGCGTCGGGATGGCGGGCCAATTGCAGTGTTTCCGCCGACAGGATGAACGATGTGCCCAGTGCGATCGCCGAAGCGATCAGCATGATCAGATACGTCCAGGTGGCGCTATGACGCCATCCGGTCAGTGGATTGACAATAGAGGAATCCGGGTTTTCGTCGACGTTGCTGGAAGCGAGGTCGATGGGCGAGTCGGTGTATTCGTCGTTGTTCGTGCGAGCCATGGTATTCCCCCTGTTTTTCGGTATCGTCCACCACGATAGCTGTGGGTGTCGCCGGAATCCGTGCCGTTGCGCGGTTAACTCGCCCAGAGCGAAGCGTCGATCTGGCTGTGGTATGGCGTGCATGCGGTTACGATGGAACGTATGACTGGATATGTGATGCCTGATTCGCCGCCGAGCACCGGGTGGGATATTCATTGTCACACTGTGTTTTCGGATGGTACGGAGACTCCCGCGACCCTGGCTGCGCAGTGCATGGCACGTGGGTTGAGCGGGGTTGCCATTTCCGATCATGACACGACGGCAGGCTGGACCGAAGCCGAGGCCGCGGCTCGTCGCGTGCAGCTGCCATTGCTGCGGGGCACGGAGATTACGGCCACCGACGACGATGTGTCGGTGCATATGCTCGGCTACCAATACGATCCGAACAATCCGCATATCGTACGGCTGTTTGCCTCCACGCGCGAGGCCCGTCTGCGCCGCACCCAGCGCATGGTCGCATTGATGTCCCGCGATCTGCCTATTTCCTGGGAGTCGGTGCTGGCGCAAGTCAAGGAGGGGGACAACACCACCATCGGCCGCCCGCACATCGCTGACGCCTTGGTCAGTGCGGGTGTGTACAGGAATCGTTCGGAGGCGTTCGCCGACGCTGTCAATTCGGCATCGAAATACTATATTCCGACGCCTTCTCCCACGACGCATGAGGTGGTGAAGGCCATCAAGGAAGCCGGAGGGGTGATCATCATCGCCCATCCCGGCGACAGAAGCCGCAATCCCGGATTGTTGAGCGATGCGCAGATAGAGTACCTGGTGGATGAAGGTTTGGACGGTCTTGAGGTGTGGCATCGCGGCAACCTGCCCGATCAGCGCGTCAGGCTGCTGGACATATGCAGGCGATGCCATTTGCTGGTCACCGGCGGTTCCGATTGGCATGGCAAAGGCAAGCCGAACCTCTTGGGCGAGAACCTTACCGATGAGGCCACGGTCGCCGAGATCGTACGCCGGGGCGTACTGCCGCTGTATCGTTAGCAAGCGCCTTCCGGCGTGTGTGTCCCTCATGCGCTTCCTGATGGTACCGGTTGGGTGGTGCCGACTGTGTGGTATCGATTGAGTGGTTCCGGTTGTGTGGCGTCGACTGTGTGGTGTTGATTGGGTGGCGCAGGCTATTGACATGAATTGATTTCTGCCGGCATAATTCACAACACTGCTTTCGGATACGGAGCCTGTTTTACCTGCAACTGCCGGCGCAAAGCCGTTCTGATTACTCTTCTGCAG
The DNA here is from genome assembly GCF_006408855.1 of Bifidobacterium sp. UTBIF-68. NCBI lineage: Bacteria > Bacillati > Actinomycetota > Actinomycetes > Bifidobacteriales > Bifidobacteriaceae > Bifidobacterium > Bifidobacterium sp. UTBIF-68. The sequence goes on from NZ_JFAN01000029.1 coordinate 38,434, forward strand.
GTGAAACAGACACAATTACGAGGCCAACATGGTCGGTTCTGATGGTGCGGCGCGGCACTGCAGGTGGAACAGGTACAAATAAGACGACTCTGTGCAGGTGGAACAGGTACAAATAAAGGGGCTGCAGGTAAAACAGTACTAGTTATGAGGATTATTGGCCTCTAACTGGCACTGTTCTACCTGCAGTCCCTATTTACGATGCCTGTTTTACCTGCACGCGGCAGGATTGGGATCTCTGTTCCGGGGTCCAGGGTTCGCAGGATTCAGATCCTGGCGCTAGTGGTCTGTTCCCCGCCAAGTATCGTGATTCGGCGTTGTGTTCGGCATTGCGGCATGCGGAGGCTCCCGTGGTTTGGGAAGGAAAATGAGGCGTGTCGCGCGGTTTGACATATTGATACACAGGTGTATCATCATAGGTGTTGGTACACGGATGTACCAAAGACATAACCCGAAACAATGGGGTAGGAGGAGAAATAACATGCGCAACGTCAAGAAGGTCATTGCGGCAACCGCAGCGGTTGCCACCCTCGTCGGTCTCGCGGCCTGCGGCGACAGCGGGGACGCCAATGCCAACAAGGGCGACGCCGACAAGGCCGAACTGGTGTTCTGGGGCTGGGATTCCGGCAACTCGATGAAGGACATCATCGCCAACTTCGAGAAGGCCAACCCCGGCATCACCGTCAAGTTCAACAACACCGGCACCGCCGAGAAGACCTCCACCGCGCTCTCCAACGCCATCGCCGCAGGTAACGGCGCTCCGGATGTGGTGATGCTCGAAGACCCGACCGTCACCCAGTTCGCCGTCACCGATGGTCTCGTGGACCTGAGCGAATTCGGTGCCGACAAGCTCGCCGATGATTTCGCGGCCGGCCCGTGGAACAAACTCCAGTACAACAGCAAGCCCTACGCGTTGCCCATCGATTCCGGCCCGGAGATGTTCTTCTACAACAAGGCCGTATTTGACAAGGCCGGCGTCGACGGCGAATCCATCAAGACGTGGGACGACTACTACGAGGCCGCCAAGAAGATTCGCGCCACCGGCTCCTACATCACCAACCTCGCCGGCACCTCGAACGACTACCAGCCGTTCACCGCCCAGATCTGGCAGGCCGGCGCCAAGCCATGGACCGTCGATGGCGAGAACATCACCATCAACATGACCAAGGACGAAGGCATGCAACGCTACATCGAGTTCGTCCAGACGCTCATCGACGAGGACCTGGTCGATACCAAGACCCCGAATTGGTCCGACGATTGGAACCGCGAGCTCAACGACGGCACCATCGCCTCGCTGACCATCGGCGCATGGATGCCGATCAATCTCATGTCCGGTGCACCCGACCAGGCCGGCAATTGGCGCGTCGCCCAGCTGCGCAGTGGGAGGAGGGCCAGGAGGTTTCCGCCGAGGATGGCGGCTCCGCACTCGCCGTCGTCAAGCTCTCCAAGAACCAGGCCGCAGCCTACAAGTTCGTCGAGTACATGACCCATGGCGACGGTGCCCAGGAGATGGCGGACACCGGCACCTTCCCGTCCCTCAAGAAGATTCTCCAGTCCGATTCCTTCGTCGATCCGACCACCGAGGGCAACAAGAAGACCAACGACTACTTCGGCGGACAGAACGTGAACGAGGTCCTTTCTGCAGCAGCTCAGCGCCCGACCGAAAAGTTCCAGTACCTGCCGTACAACCCGTTCGCCCAGTCTTCCTACGGTGATGAGGTCTCCAAGGCTTACTCCAAGGAGATTACCCTTGAGCAGGCGCTCGAGAACTACGGCAAGAAACTGGCTGAGCAGGGTGAACAGCAGGGCTACACCGTGACCGTCAAGTAGGCGGTCCGATACATCCAACGGTTCGGATTCCACAGCCTGCTCTCCTTCCGCTCAACTGTCAGACAGGAATCCGAACCGCAAAGGCCAGCGCTTTCACTCCTTCAAGCCAGGCCGCTGACTCAAGGGCGGGGATGCTCCCCAAGAGTATCCCCGCCTTGTCATGTCTCGATCCATGCCATGCCCGTGCAGCACTCCTATGCGACGATGCGGGAAGCGGGCTCCCCTTGTGCCCATTCTCTGGAAAGCATGGATGCATTTCATAGTGACATATTGATAAGAAAGTAGATTCATCATGTCAGAAGAACACACAATGGCCACAGCGCCGCAAGCTGTGGGCATTTTGCCCGAGCAGGCGGGGCTGCATACTGCCCAGGCGCGCGTGAATAAGCATAAGGCGGATTGGCGTGGTTGGAAGTTCATGTGGCCGTTCGCGGTGGTGTTCGTGTTCGTGTTCATCATCCCGATCGTGTACGCGGTTTATATTTCGTTCTTCAAGAAGCAGATGATCGGTGGAACTCGGTTCGTGGGGTTGGAGAACTATGCGCGTCTGCTGCAGGACGGCCAGTTCTGGTCGTCGGTTGGCCGTGTGGCCTTGTTCACGGTGGTGCAGGTGCCGATCATGCTGTTCCTGGCGGCGGCGATGGCCCTGGCGATCGATTCGATGAAGCTGCATGGGACGAAGTTCTTCCGCATCTCCACGTTCCTGCCGTATGCGGTGCCGGCGGTGGTGTCGACCCTGATCTGGGGTTTCGTGTATGGCGCGAAGTACGGTCTGGTGGGTTCCCTGAACGGCTTCCTGGGCACGGACATCGACATGTTCAGCCCGGGCATGCTGCTGGCGTCGATCGGCAACATCAACACGTGGGAGTTCACGGGCTACAACATGCTGATCTTCTACAGCTCGCTGTCGACGATCCCGCACTCCCTGTACGAGGCGGCCTCGATCGACGGCGCCTCGGAGTGGCAGATCGTCAAGTCGATCAAGCTGCCGGAGTTGAAGGGCTCTTTGGCGATCACGGTGATCTTCTCGATCATCGGCTCGTTCCAGCTGTTCAACGAGCCCAGCATTTTGCAGAACATGGTGCCGGGCAACGCGATCACGACGTATTACACGCCGAACATGTACGCGTACAACCTGAGCTTCAGCGGCAACCAGAGCAATTATGCCGCCGCCTTGGCCATCGTCATGGCCGTGATCACGATGGCCATCGCATACATCGTGCAGCTCAAGAGCATGAAGGAGCAGATGAAGTAACATGAGTGCCGCAACAATGACTTCGGAATCCACTCGCCTCACCGAGGCGCAGCTCAAGGCACAGGAGAAGGCCGCCAAGGCCGCCGAGAAGGCGCGTCAGAAGCGCATCGCCGCCGATGAGAAGGCCGAGCGCAAACGCGCCGCCAAGACAGGCTTCTCCAACCCGGCGAATCCTACCCGTTCCATCGCGTTGACCGTGGTATGCGCGATCTTTGCCGTGTACTGCCTGTTCCCGTTCGTATATCTCATGATCAACGCCACCAAGACGCAGTCCGACTTCACGAGTACGTTCGGCCTGGGCTTCGGCAAGTCGTTCGCCCTGTGGGACAACATCGTGACGGTGTTCACCTACCAGGAGGGGATCTTCGGCCGCTGGCTGGTCAACACGCTCCTGTACGTGGTGGTGGGCGCGGGCGGTGCGACCCTGCTGGCGATCATGGGCGGCTACGCCTTGGCGAAGTTCCGCTTCCCGGGCCGCAAGGCCGTGTTCGCGGTGATCATCGGCTCGATCAGCGTGCCGGGCATCGCGCTGGCGGTCCCGCAGTTCCTCCTGTTCGCCAAGCTGGGCCTGACGAACACGCCGTGGTCCATGATCATCCCATCCTTGGTGTCCACGTTCGGGCTCTATCTGATGTGGATCTTCAGCGAGCAGGCGGTGCCGGATGAGCTTCTGGAGGCCGCTCGCGTGGATGGTGCCGGCGAGTTCCGCACCTTCTTCCAGATCTCGCTGCCGCTGCTGGCTCCTGGCATTGTGACGACCGCATTGTTCGCGATCGTGGCGACGTGGAACAACTACTTCCTGCCGTTGATCATGCTGAAGGACTCGAACTGGTATCCGCTGACCATCGGCCTGAACCAGTGGAAGGACCAGGCCAGCACGGCCGGCGGCCAGGCGATCCAGAACCTCGTGATCACCGGCTCGCTGATCACGATCATCCCCTTGGTCATCGCGTTCCTCATGCTCCAGAAGTACTGGCAGTCCGGCCTTGCCGCCGGCGCAGTCAAGGAATAAGGTAAGCGCATCACACAGCCGGCTCCCATTGCCGAACCGTTACGGACGTTCGCATAATAGGGGGCCGGCATTGATTACATACACGAGGAATCATCATGGCAACACGCAGATCGAACAAGTGGCCGTCACTGCTCACGAACAATGGGCGCGGCATCGCTTTCGGCGGCGACTACAATCCCGATCAATGGCCGGAAGTCGTAGTCGATGAGGACATTCGGCTCATGCGCCAGGCGCACGTCAACACCGTGGCCCTTGCCATCTTCAGTTGGGACAAGATCGAACCGAGAGAGGGCGCATTCACATTCGAATGGCTTGACCGCGTCATCGACAAGCTCGGCGAGGCCAACATCGCCGTCGATCTCGCCACCGCCACAGCCTCCGCGCCGATGTGGCTGTACATCAAGCATCCGGAGGTGCTGCCCATCGACAAGTACGGGCATACCATCAACCCCGGTTCGCGCCAATCGTGGCAGCCCACCAGCCCGGTGTTCAAAACATACGCGCTCACCTTATGCCGCAAACTCGCCGAGCACTACAGGGACAACCCGTACGTCACCGCCTGGCATGTGGGCAATGAATACGGCTGGAATAACCGCTACGACTACTCGGACAACGCCCTTGACGCGTTCCGCGCATGGTGCAGGGCACGATACGGCGACATCGATGCGTTGAACGAAGCATGGGACACTGCGTTCTGGTCCCAGCACGTCAACGATTGGGACGAAGTGCTGCTGCCGCGCCACATGGGCGGCGATGCGATGGTGAACCCCGCACAGCAGCTCGACTATGAGCGGTTCGGCAACGACATGCTGCTCGATTTCTTTAAGGCCGAGCGTGACGCCATCGCCGAAATATGCCCGGATAAGCCGTTCACCACGAACTTCATGGTCTCCACCGACCAGTGCACGATGGATTACGCCCAATGGGCCGACGAGGTGGACTTCGTCTCCAACGACCATTACTTCCACGAGGGCGAATCCCATCTGGATGAACTGCTCTGCTCGGATGCGTTGATGGATTCGCTCGCCCTCGGCAAACCGTGGTATGTGATGGAGCATTCCACATCCGCAGTGCAATGGAAGCCGCTCAACACGCGCAAGCGCCACGGCGAACTCATGCGTGACGCACTGGCTCATGTGGCCATGGGCGCGGACGCCATCAATTTCTTCCAATGGCGGCAATCCGCATCCGGAGCCGAAGCATTCCACTCGGCCATGCTGCCGCACGCCGGTGCCGACTCGACAATCTACCGAGATGTCTGCACACTCGGGGAAGCCTTGCATGCGCTTGGCGAAGCGGGCATGCAAGGCAGTGAACTCGAACGCTCGGATACAGCCATCCTGTTCAGCGCCGAATCAGAATGGGCCACACGCAGCCAGACCCTGCCCAGTATGAAACTCAGTCATTGGCATGACGTGCGCGACTGGTATCGGGGGCTTCTGGACGCCGGCCGACGTGCGGACATCGTGCCGCTGACATACGACTGGAGCGGATACCAGACGGTCATCCTGCCCACGGTATTGATTCTGTCCGATCAGGACGTACGCCGCATCGCCGATTTCGTGCGCAAGGGTGGCAGTGTCATCATCGGCTACGCCACGGGGCTGATCGACGATCATTTCCACGTCGGCCTCGGCGGCTACCCAGGTGCCGGACACGGACTGTTGCGCGAAATGCTCGGCGTGCGCAGCGAGGAATTCACCATTCTCGGAAGCGAAGCGGAAGGCGAGCCTTTCGAGATCCGACTGTGCGATGGTTCGGTGAGCAGGCTTTGGCAGAACGTGGTGACAGGGCTTGCCGAAGGTACCAAGGTGATCGCCGAATATGTCGGTGCCGAAGCGTCCGATTGGGAGCTTGCCGACGTGCCCGCCATCACCCGTCATCCGTACGGCGAGGGAGCGGCGCTGTATGTCGGTTGCGATTTGGATCGCAGCGGCATCGCGTCATTGATGCGCGCGCTGTACCCCGCAGCAGTTGTCGATCAGCGTATCGTCCATACGATTCGTCGTTCGGCGGACGGTAATGCGATCTTCGACTGCTACCTCAACCGGGACAGGCAACCGGTACATGTGCAGAACGTTATGGGCGAGCCCATTGTCGCCCATCGCTGCAACCCCGGCGCGCGCGCACATGAATATGTGATGGACCGCAATTCGGCGCTGATCGTGAAGCGGGTAGAATGACGACGTACTTCACTCCATGCCGATGATGTAAAAGGAGATATGCCGTGAGCGAGCATCCTGGGACAAGACGACGCGTCACTTTGCGCGATGTGGCCGAAGCGGCCGGGGTCTCGCTCAAAACCGCATCGAACGTGATCAATGGATCTGGGCGCATGAGCAAAGACACCCGTACCAAAGTGGAATCGGTCATCAAGGAGCTCGGTTATCAGGTCAACGTGGCAGCACGCAACCTGAGCCGCAACCACACCGGTTTCATCACGCTCGCGGTTCCTTCGCTCACCCCGCCGTATCTGGCCGAGCTTGCCAACCGCACCATCGATGCGGCGCGCCAACACGATTACTCCGTCTATGTCATCACCTATGCGGAAGGCTCCGCCAAGGGTGCACGCGATCTGCTGAGGAAATTCAACTCCACTGTCTCAGATGGCATGATCCTGTCCATGAGCGAGGTGGAGAACATTAGCAAAGAGGATCTGGAGGTTGGTTTTCCGCTTGTAGTGGTCGGTGCCCGCACCACATGGGGCGTCGCCGACCATGTGACGCCGGATGATGTGGACGCGGCGGCTCAGGCAGCGGGTTACCTGTATGCACATGGGTCAAGCCGGCTGGCGGTCGTCGGTGCTCGTGGCAGCTATGATGAAGACGCCTTGCTTCAATCGGTCGAAGGCAATGCGCAGTTGCGTTTGCGTGGCGTGATCGAGGAGGCGCATCGTCGAGGATGCGCCATCGATCCGAGGCTGGTGGGCACCACCGATCTGGATTGGACCATCGGTGCCGGGGCGCGCGTCACGCAGCGGCTGATTGATTCCGGCGTCCCGTTCGACGGGGTGGTGGCATTAAACGACCAACTGGCCATCGGTGCCCTGACGGCATTGCGGATTTCCGGGTATGCGGTGCCCGAGCAGGTGCAGGTGATTGGCTTCGACAACATCGAGGAGGCCGCGTATCTGCAGATTCCGCTGACCACGATGGACTCCCGGCTGGAGTGGACCGCGCCGACTGCGGTGGAACGCATCCTGGCGCGCATTCGGGGAGAAAACGTCATGCCGGAAAAGCTGACCTGCTCATCTCAAGTCATTGTGCGCGCCTCCACGCGCCGGTGAATCCGCGGTCACAGGGCGCCGAAGCCCACCGCGTGCTTGGTGTCCGAACCGATGATGGCATAGCCGAGCGCGCCCGCGGGAACGATGATGCGGCGGCCCTTGTCGTCGGTCAGATCGATGGTGGTGCCATTCGAGACGGATTGCGCGATAGTCTTGCTGACCTCATCCGCGGACTGTTCGGTGCTGAAGTTGACCGGACGGGCCACATTCTGAATGCCCAGTTCGATATCCATGATGCTCCTTGATGATTGGGATACTCGTTAACCTAAACCTATTGTGCCGTATCCGGAATGGACGGACACGCGGATTCGCCCGTTTACGCCTTCGGCGTGGAGACCTGATGACTGACGATGGTGTTGCCGTTCTGGTCATACCCTTCCAGACCGGCCCTGGCATCGCGCAGCGCTCGCTCCTCTCGCTCCAGCAGCGGGATCACCGTGGTCTCCGCCGCGTAGGAGGCTTGGGGCTCGTGCTCGCCGGTGTCGTCGTCATCCTCCTCGGTGGCAGCCGTCGTATTTCCGTTGTCGACGGCCTTGACGGATGATGCCGCTGCCTGCCGCTCTTCCTGCTCATGCATGTCGATGAGCTCTCTGAGCGTAATGGTGGATGCCGAGGACGGCTGTGCGTTGGGCGTAGGCTGAGGCTTGGTCGAGCCTGTGGCGGTCACCGGCCGGTTCGCCGTCTGATCGTCATTGTCCGCTGCGGGCTTGTCCGTGACGCTTCTGTCGGCGGCTGCGACCTTCGGCGTGACGTCGATGCTGCCGGCCGCGATGATATCCGCGCTTCCTGTACGGTCGGGGTCGTTCGTATCATTGGGATTCTGCGCAACATGATTCTGTGCGTCGGGATTACGTACAGTGTCGCCGGCCGCGTTCGCAGTGCGTTTATCCTGCTGCGCGGCATCCTGCTGCCCGTCATTGTTCAACAAGGTGCCCACCGTGATGGTGGAAGGGTTATGGGATGGCTTGCCGGTGGCTTTTGCCGCGGATGGCGTAGTGGCCGTGGATCGGCTGATGACCCCGAGCTGATGGGCGAGACGCTCCACTTGGGCCTTGAATTGGATGATGCGGTCGTTGTCCGCGCGGTTCAGCGCCTGGATGAACTCGCCGACCTGTTCCATCTGCAGCCACAGATTGGCGCGGAGCATGATGAGGTCATCGAGTCGCGCGCCCATCATGCGGCCGTATGCGGAAAGTACGGCATTGCGATGGGACTCATCCAGTTTGCCGAAGATCCACGCCAGATCGCGGGCGGGATCATTGACCTGCATATCCTGCCAATTGGTGATTGCGGCGATGGTGGATCCGGAGAACAGCATATCGCCATCGGAGAAGCCACCGTGCACCGTGCAGGTGGAAAACGACCAGAGTCCCTCGGTTTCGATGACTTGCGCCCAGCTGTTGGTGATCTCCTGCGGCACATGGCCTGCCGCGCGCAGTCGTCTGATCCAGGCGATGAGTTGGGCGCGAATCTGACCGGTGGTGAATACCGGATACTTGGCGGCTTTCAGGAATGCGGGAGGCAGGCGGTGGATGGCTCCCAATGCCGTGCCTACCGAAGCGCAGTCGTCCAGCGTCAGCAGATCGAGCGAGCGCGCCTGTCCTTCATTGTGGGTGGCGATCATCACCGCCGTCTGGCCGGTCGGGCCTGGTTTGGTTTTCGGTTTCGGCGCGGCAGCGACCGCTGCCTGATCCAGGGCCTGGGCGGTCGAGGTGGCGCCCGGCTGCGGTACTTTGCCCGGAGCGAATGCAATCACATGGTCCAGATTGAACCCGAGGCCACCGGGCTCCCGCGCTGCAAACAACGTCTGCGCGGCCTGCACACGGCGTGTCAGACGCGTGCGACCTTCCTTGGTGTCGGTGGCGTACACGTCATACAGTTTGCCCGAGGCGTCCTGTATGACTGCCTGATCGATGCCTTTGGCCAGATCAGTCGCGCTCTGCTGAGCGGTCTGACGAACTCCTGCAACGGCCAGATTCGGCAGGACGGCTGAGGCCAATGCCGCCAACATGTAATTGCTTCGTCTCATCACCCTTCCACACTAATACATGTCTGGTGTTTCAGTGGTGCGGCACGGGGCGAAAAGTCCGTGAATCGGACGTCTGCGGCTATGAGACGCCATTCGTCCGCTTTCTTGGAGGGGTCGACGAAGGAATCGACGAAAGCATCGATGAGGGGATTGGCGAAGGGATTGACGTGCCACAATGGAGATATGGAACATGCGCAGCGGATTCTTGAAGGACTTGACGAGCGGCAACGTATGGCGGCCACGACGCTCAACGGTCCAGTGCGCATCATCGCCGGGGCGGGCGCAGGCAAGACGCGAACCGTCACCCGTCGTATCGCCTATGCCTGCGCCACAGGAGCGTGGCGGCCCGAAAGGACGCTTGCGGTCACGTTCTCGGTAAAGGCGGCGGCGGAAATGCGTGCCCGTCTGCATCAGCTGGGGCTCGCCGGCGCATCGGCCCATGGCGGACGACCGGGATCACCGGATGCGGCAGGCGTGACGGCTGCGACCTTCCATTCCGCCGCACTGCATCAGCTCAACAGTGTGTGGGCCGACGTGTGCGAGGCGCCGTTCCCGCACCTGATCGAGGACCAGCGTGATGTGGCATCACGCGCCATCACGCGGGTGACGGCCAACGCGGACACCGATCCCATCACCGTCAGGGATGTTCTGGCTGAAATCAACTGGGCGAAGGTGTCCTTGGTCGCTCCTGAGGATTACGGGCGTGTGATCGTTGCGGCCAAGCGCATGCCTCCGGCAGGGCTGTCCCCTCAACGGTTCGTCGACATCTATGCCGCCTATGAGCGGGAGAAGACCTCTAGGGGGGAGATCGATTTCGACGATATCCTGCTGCTGGTATGCCATATCATGGACGATTTTCCGGAAGCGGCGGCGCAGATCCGATCCACCATCGGATGGCTGACGGTCGATGAGTACCAGGATGTGTCGCCATTGCAGCATCGGCTCATGATGCTGTGGCTCGGCGGCGGGGGAGCTGAGGGGAAGGCCGCGCTGAACCGGAATGTGTGCGTCGTCGGTGATCCGGCACAGACCATCTACTCGTTCGCCGGGGCCTCAAGCTGGGATCTGCTTCGTTTCTCCGATGAATTCGGGCCGCTTGCCGCGGACGTCGATCTCAACACGGATTATCGTTCGACGCCCGAAGTCGTGTCCTTGGCCAATGCGGTGCTTGCCGCGGCGCCAAATCGTCAGGACTATCTGAGACTCGTGTCCGCTCGTGATTCAGGCGCCAAAGTGTCGAGGACCGCCTACGACACCGATCTTGAGGAAGCACAGGGGGTGGCGGCGCGTATCGACCGGCTGGTGCGCAACGGGGCCAAGCCATCGGATTGCGCGATTCTGACGCGCATCAATGCGCAACAGCCGGTGTTCGGCGCCGCCCTCCGTCAATACGGTCTGCGGTTCCGGGTCCGCAAGGATTCGGGATGGCAGACCTCGGCGCTGTCCACTGATGCGGCATCGCGTCAGGCCTTGCTGGAGGCTATGGGGCTGGATGGTGCCGGAGACGTGGCCAAGGATGATCCAGGGGTCACCATCTCCACCATTCACGCGGCCAAAGGTCTGGAATTCGACCACGTGTTCCTTGTCGGATGTTCGGAAGGGCTGCTGCCATATGGTGCGCCCGATTGGGGCGAGCTGCTGGAGGAGGAGCGTCGTTTGATGTACGTCGCCATCACGCGCGCCCAGGATTCGCTGCATCTGTCATTTGCGAGGACCAAGGACGGATACGGCGCCCAACAGCGCCGCCCGTCCCGGTTCCTCTAGCGCCGAAGCCGCAATCGCCTGACCGGTATCGATTGCAGCTTGTCAGCTACTTGGTGCCGTTGGTGCCGCTGGTAGTACCGTCTGTTTGGTCCGTGCCGTCCGTATGGTCGGTGTTGTCGTTGTTTCCGCCCTTATCACCGTCCTCATCGAGCAGTTTCGACAGCTCGGCATCCCAGTCGATATCTGCTGATTTGCCCTCGGCGGCTGGATGACCGGCAGATGAGGCCTGTGACGCGCCGGTGCCGGAACCAGCGCCGGCGCCATCGTCCTGCCGGCCGGCACCCTGTTCGGCGGGCAGCGTCGGCAGCAGATCGGGATGCGACCATTTGGCGTCGCGGCCTTCGGGGCCTTCGGCTGCAGTGATCATCTCCCACAATCCCGCTGCTTCGCGCATGCGCTTCGGACGCAGCTGCATGCCGAGCAGACTCTCGAAGGTGCGTTCGGCGGGGCCTCCCATGGCGCGTTCGCGACGCATCATCTCACGCAGCTGCTCGATATGCGGTAGATGCGCCATGCCGGCGCGCCACACGACGCAGTCCACCCAGCCTTCGACCATCGCCAGCAGCGATTCCAGCGAAGCCAGTGCCTCGCGTTGCTCCGGGGTGTCGGGAATGCCGACTTTGGTGAGGTTCACAGCCCCAGAGATCGACTCCGGATCCATCGACGTGGCGTCGCGCAGCTGCTCCTCCATGGCATCCAGATCGATGGAAATGCCACGGGCGTATTTGCCGATCAGCGCCTCAAACCGGGGCATCAGCCATGGTACTGAGGCGTACAGCCGGGCATGTGCCATCTCCTGCAGGGCAAGGAAGGACAGCACTTCGGATTCCGGAATGTGTTCGGTCATGTTGAAATCGGCGAATGCCGCCGCAAACTGGGCGTCGAGATCGTCGGCGTCTGATGCGTCATCTCCGCTGCCGGCCTCTGATGGTGTCTGCGGGCCGGCATCCGAATCGGTGTTGGTGTCAGAATTGTGAGATTGCGCTGAGGTGAAGCCAGCCGGATAGTGGGAGTCTGCGTCATTCGACCCATCACCCGCAGTGTCCTGCTGGATTGGATCCTGCTGAGCCTGGCCGTTCAGCATGGCCGCATACTCGGTGGCGTTCTGTGCGATCAGACCGCCGGCCGGATTCTGCAACAGGGCGATGCCCTGATCGAAACTGCCATGCACCTCATGGCTGAGATTGCCTGCAGCATGTCCGAGCTGCATGGCGAACGAGGTGTTGCCCAAGAGTTTCATCAGCTGAGCCGGGTCCTTCATGCCATCAGGAATCGGAATGGGGACAGGACCGGCGAACATGCCGGCGATTTCCCCGGTGCCGTCGCCGAACATGCCGCCCAGACGCTCCGAGATAACCGAAGCCAGCGCGTCGTTCATCGACTCGGCCACCGGGGAGGCGAACTTAGCCCACTGGTCGATGGTGCCTTCCACCCATCCGGCGCGGGTCAGCACATCCGGCTCTCCCGGGGCTGGATTGAATTCGCATGCGGTGTCTAGCCACAGGTTGGCCTCGCTCATCGCACGACGTGCGGCCTCGCCGTCCACGGCAGACACGCTGGACTCGGAGCCCGAGGCATTGGCCTGCTGCAATGCGATGGACTTGGCGAGCTTCACATTGATGGGCCCTTCCTCCACCGTGCGCTGCATGTCGGACATGGTGTTGAGCCCGCCCGCGCTGAACGCGGCCATCATCTGCTGCACTTCGGAGGGGTCTGGCAGGCGGCTGGGATCCTGGCTCATCAATTGTTCCCGTATCTCCTCCGGCAGCTGACTGATCTGCTGCCATGCCATCTCACCTTGGATAGGGCCGAAGCATTTGATCAACCATTCGTGAATCGCGTTGTCGTCCATGCGTGTCCTTCTGTTGCTGCGGCATACGTCTCGCACACCCCGAGATTGGATTACCTCAAGTGTAGGCGGTGCCCGCGCCCGTTCGCCTGAGGCGAGCGGATGCCGGGCATCCCGGTGACGGTTTGCGGCGCCGGAGTGGTGCGGCCCGTTGTCCGCGCTGCCGCCCATTGCCTACACTGTTGCTTATGTTTGCACGATGGTTCGCACGATTCAGGTCGTATGTCGCCGGCCGTTCGCCAAGGTATTTCACGGGTGCCGTGGCGGTGGCGCTCGCTGTGGTGGTGTTGCTGCTGCCCAGCCCCTACGTTATCGAGATGCCCGGTCCAACCCAGGATGTGCTGGGCAAGGTAGATGAGGGCGATGTGATTGATGTCTCCGGCGAAGGTGTGGCGACGTACAAGGATTCAGGCAAGTTGCTCCTGGTCACGGTGAGCGCGTCGGGTGTGCCCGGGTATCCGATCGTCAACGCGCAGGCGGTTTGGGGATGGGCGAATCCACATGTGGAGGTCATGCCCCGTGAGGCGGTGGTCCCGGTCGGACAGACCGCAGACGAATACCAGCAGGAGGTCGATGCCGATATGTCCGGTTCGCAGGACACGGCCGGAGAAGTGGGGATCGCATATGCGAAAAACCACGCAAGCGAGCTGGGAATCGACGTATCCGCGCTGGACAAGGTCAGCGTGACCATGCATGTCGACAAAATCGGCGGTCCTTCGGCCGGCATGATGTATGCCTTGGGTCTCATCGACAAGCTCACGGCAGCGGAGGAAAGCGGCGGACACGTCATCGCCGGCACCGGCACGATCGACTCTAAAGGCAAGGTCGGCAGAATCGGCGGCGTTCGTCTGAAGATGCTCGCCGCCAAACGCGATGGCGCCACATGGTTCCTTACGCCGTCCGGCAACTGCGACGAGGCCGTAGGGCATGTGCCGCAAGGGGTGCGGGACGTCAAGGTCGCAACCTTGGATGAGGCGTACCAAGCTTTGGTAGCCATCGGGCAAGGTAGGGGTGACAGTCTGCCGCATTGCTCGGCATAATCGCAAACATGGTCACTGAGCGAGATGTTTCGGTGAAATTAACGCGTTTGTTCCCCGAGACTTGCTAATGTTGCCTCTGTGAATCAAACGGCATCACAGAACGCTGAAGAATTTGGATTTAAGCCTGGAGACATCGTCCAGGAGTGGCTCTGGGACGACGACGTGGATGATTCCATCCGCGCCAAGATCGAAGAGCGTACTGGCGAGGAACTCGTGGATGAGGATTACAATTCCTCCGTGGATGGCGTCATTCTGTGGTGGCGCGATGGCGATGACGAAGACGAGCTGTCCGACACCATCGTCGACGCATGCGCCGTGCTCGATGACGATGGTCCGCTGTGGGTGCTGACTCCCAAGCCGGGGCGCCCCGGTGCCGCAAGCTCCTCCACTGTGCAGTCCGCGGCGCAGACTGCAGGCATGAATGCAGCCACCCCGCTTACCGTCAGCAAGGATTGGAACGGCATCCGACTGCGCGCCTTCGGCAAAGGACGCTGACCGATGGTCTCGGGCTTAGTGGCCCGTCACGTCATTGTCTGAGTGGTGCTTGCCCATTACCCCCCTCTGATGGACGTTGCCGTGAAGCAGACAGCGGAGCTGTTTGTAGGCAACGTGCGAGCCGGCAGGCGAGCCAGTTGGATGCCGCGCGTAGCACGTCCGTAATTGCAGGACGGGCTGTCAGCGAAGCTGACTGGGGGAGAGATGGAAGCCGGATCCCTCGGTTATTGGTGAGACGGACCACTAGGTTTGGTGCCGAACGGGTGAATCGATTGCATGGATCATCCGTATCCTCGGCCGATTGCCTGGCTGATCCGTCCTGATACCTGAACATGGCCTTGAACATGGGTTCAGAGACGGATTCTCGTGTCTCTGAAGAGCGGTTCAGCCGTTTTCGGGCTTCAGGGACTGGTTTTCGTGTCCTGGAAATGCGATTCTGCCGTTTTCGCACTTCCGGGACGGGTTTCGTGTGCCTGCGCCTGTGACGTGTGTGCGGCGGGGGTTGGGAATCCTTGGAATTCCGCCATTCCTTCCGGGCGGCGATCGACGTGGCGCGGGAGGATCCGTCCCCGGAACGACGAAACGGGCCGAATTAGGCTTCCGGGACGGGTTTTCGTGTCCCTGAAGTGCGATTCAGCAGTTTTCAGGCTTTCCGGGACGGATTCGGTGCGTTTGCGCCGTTCCTATGCGGCAAATTGGTGTATGGGATGCCGCCGTGAGCGCGTATCGTATGCCATGCGTATGTTCCGTGTGCCATGGTAGTGCGATTCGAGCCGTTTGGGGCTCGCGTGACGGACCGGCCTTGTTCTCTTCTCATGCGCGGATCAGATGATCCTTGGAATTCCGCCATTCTTGTTTGCGGTACGGGTGATGAATCATCGCGGATCATCGTGGATGCCGCCGCGCCAGCGCGATATCGCATTATTTGCGGCGCTGTGGCACAAGGTGCAGCACAAGCACCCGCTATGTCGTCTCACTTAACGTGCGTTGAGTGTCCGTCAAGTACGTTGAGTGAGAAAAGACCTGGAGAGAAGTGTGGGGCGTCGAACCGCGAAAGCGCCTGTCGGCGCAAGGGCCGCTCTCGGCGGCAAAAAATGGAGCCCGGGGCTTAAGCACGGCCCGACGCGGGCATCAGTACAGCGTGCGGTATCACCCGCCGCTTGCTGGCAAAAGATGATTCATGATGTGCCTTGCGCGAAGTGGCTGATACCGATTGTCGCCCGATGAGTCCCCAGTCTGCCCTTGCGAGATTGTTGAATCCCTCAATTGTTTACGAGACAGACCACTAGAGGATCACCTGAAAAACCAAGTTCACGATATTCCGGTGCCGGGATAGCGGAAGCGGGCGTGCCGCAATCACTGCGGCACGCCGGTAGACATCGGGGTTGACACGCTGTGCCGGTAATGCGCTATTGTGGACAGTTGCGGGCAATTAGCTCAGTTGGTTAGAGCGCCACCTTTACACGGTGGATGTCGGGGGTTCGAGTCCCTCATTGCCCACCTTGTCGAAAATGCATTAAAAGCCGCTTCCGCCTTATGGGAGTAGGGCTGAGCGGCTTTTCTGTTTTCACTGGATATCACGCGAAATCACTGGTGTAATGTCTCGGGGCCTAAATGACGCATGTGTCGGAGCATGGTTGACGGCATGTCCTGGGGTATGGTTGACACATGCGTCGTGTCGATGTCATGCGGCTGCCGGTTTGTCTCTTGGCCCGAGCGGGTAGTCGCGTGTGATGTCAAGCGGCTGGTCTGTTTTGTTTCAATGTTTGTTCAGCAGGGTTTGGCAGTGTTTTTCCGCAGTGCCAAGGTGGTACCGGTCATGTTCAGACTTCGGCGAGCGGGCGGATGTCTCCAAGGGTGCTGGGGTCGAAGGTCAGGAGGTCGTAGTCGGTCTGGAGGTTCGCCCAGAAGTCGGGCGTGGTGCCGAGCGCCTTGCCGAGACGCCACGCCATGGGGGTGGAGATGCGGCGCTTGCCATTGACGATCTCGCCGATGGCGGTCTCGCTCACGCCGATGCTCTTGGCGAGCCGGTATCGGCTGATGCCGAGCGGCTGGAGGAACTCCTCGTCGAGGATTTCGCCGGGGGTGCTGTAGTAGTCATTTGTGGTAGTCGTCGAAGTAGACATCGGTGGCCTCCTTGTTGTCGTCGTCCCATTGGAACACGAGACGCCATTGCTGGTTGACGCGAATACTCCAGTCGCCCTTCAGGGGTTCGAGCCGGTTGCCGGGCGGCACTTTGAGGTCGTGCAGCTCGCGGGATGCCTTGAGTATCTGGAGCTTCCGCATGAGGGCGCGCTCGAGTCCCGCCGGATACTTCTTGGGGTAGCGGCCACCGTAGAGGAAGTCGTTGAGCTCCCCGTCTCTCGTTCTCACACAACGATACTAACACGGTGCGTTAGTATCGTCAAGTGGTGGCAGTGGATACCGTGACGCGACCTTAAGTATGCGTGACCCATTCCTATGACATTTTCAGGCTCAATGGGCAGTGGGACTTTTTCGTTGGATGCTTTGTGGCGGGTGCTTCCCATTGCTGGTTTCTGCGTCCGGCGGTCGGGGCGGCGATAATCGCCAGCTTGTTGCTGCGTGATTGTGAGACGCCGTTTGCCTGCCTGCGATTTGGCGGCCGGGGTTCGAGTCCCTCATTGCCCACCTTTTGTGTCGATTCCGTCCGCCTTCATCACTGAGTCGTAACGCTCACGTACAGTTGTGAGCAGAGTGTTTTATTCAGCAGGAGGTTGATCTGGCGATGGCGAAGAAACTTCGTGAAGGGGATGGCAAAGCCGGAATCGCACGTGCGGGCAAGCGCAAGCTGGGATACGACACCGCACAGGTGGATGCTTTCCTGGAACGCGCCCACACCTTGTATGACAGCGAAGGCATCAACCTTACGCAGCAGGACATTCAATCCGTCTCCTTTGAATTGGCCAAGGATGGATATGTCATCAGCCAAGTCGACGCGGCGCTGCACCGTCTTGAACAGGCCGTGGTCGATAAGCAGACTGCTTGGGAGATTGGGCAGCAGGGTCGTGTGGCATGGAAGGCGCAGACGGAAAAGCTGTATCAGAAGGTCGCATCCCATGTGGAGCGCGCCCCACGGGAGCGATTCAAGCCAGGTGCTCCCAAGCAACCGTCCTATGACAAGAAACAGGTCGACCGCATTGCCGATCAGGTGGTGGACAAGGCAGCCGCAGCTCTTGGCGTCGATGGCGTCACCCAGAACGATGTCAAAGGTCTTGCCGACCTGAATGCCGATGCCGTGAACAATGTCATTTTCACGCAGCGCAAGGGCAAAAAAGGATACGATGAACGTCAGGTCGATTACTTCCTCAATGTGTGCGTCCAACTGCTGAGCAGGATCGAATCCTACGCGCGCATCAGCGATTATGTCGCCAACGGCGGTGCTTCGGCAAACCAGTCGACAGGTGCCTCCCATGAAGCCTCCGGTCAGGTGACCCCGCTTATTGCGAATGACGCACAGCGGTCCACGGTTGCCGCGCCTCAGGCGGCTGCGGCCGTGACGGGGGAGTCGTTTGACGCGCTTCGTCAGGCCGAACAGAATCTGTTCCCTGCTCCCGCAACAGCCCAGGCCGAGGGACAGACGGGCGCATCCGGCTCAGCGCCCTCCGCTTATACGCCGAAGACCGTCAATCAGGTGCCGGTCACCCCGAGTGCATCTGCTGTGCCGGTTCAGGCACCTTTGTCAGCGCAGTCGGTTGTTCAGTCCCCGACTGTGCAGCCCACGGCTGTATCGTCCCCGTCGATTCAGCGGTATCGTCAGGCGTTGCCGGTGCCGTCCCCGTCTCCTGACGCACCTGCGGTCGTCCCGACAACCGTGCGCCATGACTCTGCGGAATTGGCAAATCAGGTTCCTCCGTCCTTTGCGCCGGAGCCCAAGCCCGCTGCAACCGTCGTCGAACCTGCTGCTCAGGCTGGCTCACAGCCCATGAACAGGAATCTGACAGACAGCAACCCTTCGCTCGCCGCATTGGCGCACATGGCCGAGGTCTCCCAGGAGCTGCCCGCTGTGGATGCCTCTTCGTTCACGCCGAAGATGCCCAGCCTCAATACTCCGAGCGCATTGAAACTGAGCACTGAGCCCGCAGCGAATGTCGCGAACGCCGTGAATACGTTCACGCCGGCCGAACAGCCGGCGCCACAGGCGCAATCGGCTGCGGCATCACACGCGGCATCACCTGTGGCTCCTGCCGTGCAGCCGGCGACTCCGGCACCGTCTGCTATGCCGGTGTCCTTCGCTCCCGCCGTCAAGCCTGAGCGCAATACCGGGTCCGTTGCGGTGCCGGTCGTCGCACAGTTCGCAGCACAGTCCGCTCCACAGAGCGCTCCTGCAACGCATGTCGGAACCCAGTCTCCGGTGGAACCACAATCACCAACCGGCCAGCCCGCATCCGAGCTGCCGGCTGCGGAGAAGCCGGACAATCAACACGAGACGAAATACAGCACGTTATTCCCATTGATCCCGAACTTTGACGATGATCTGGGAGTCTCCATCCCCGATTTGTCATTCCCCACTCTGAACGACGACGATACTAAGAAGGAACAGTGAGCGAGGTCTCCATTCGCAGCGTCGTGCTTCTGGGATCCACTGGATCCATAGGCACGCAAGGTCTAGATGTCATTGCACGCCACCCGGAACGTTTCACCGTTACCGGTCTGGCTGCCGGCGGAGCTCATGTGGAACTGCTCGCCCGTCAGGCCGCGCAATTCCATGTTCCCGAAGTCGCGGTTTTCGACGCGTCCAAGGTCAAGGAACTCGAAGAGGCGCTGGTTCAGGCCGGTGCCAAGGGCACGCATGTGAGCGGTGGCTCGGATGCGGTCATCGCACTTGCCGCCTCAGGTGCCGATGTGGTGCTGAACGGCATCACCGGTTCCATCGGATTGGAACCATCCATCGCGGCGCTTCATGCCGGTTCCCAGTTGGCATTGGCCAATAAGGAATCAGTGGTTGCAGGCGGTCATCTGCTGTTCGGCGCCCAAGTGCGCGAGGCACAGATCAACCCGGTGGATTCCGAACATTCCGCCATCTGGCAGTCACTGCGTTCCGGGACCCATGCCGAAGTGTCCAAGCTGGTGGTCACGGCCTCCGGCGGACCATTCCGCGGCTGGAAGCGCGCCGACATGGAGCACATCACTCCTGAACAGGCGCTGCATCACCCCACATGGAATATGGGGCCGGTGGTGACAATCAACTCCTCGACGCTGATGAACAAGGGGCTTGAGGTCATTGAGGCCTCACGTCTGTTCGACATTGCGCCCGACCGCATCGAAGTGACTGTCCATCCGCAATCCATCGTGCACTCGATGGTGGAATTCAGCGATGGCGCCACCATCGGTCAGGCCTCGCCGCCCGATATGCGTCTGCCCATCGCACTGGGCCTGTCCGCGCCCGACCGCATGGACAACGTGGCCGTGGCATGCGACTGGACGAAAGCCGCCACTTGGACGTTTGAGCCATTGGACAATGAGGCGTTCCCTGCGGTGCAGCTTGCCCGCCACTGCCTGTCCGCGTCGGAAAAGCATACGGCTGTCCTGAACGCCGCCAACGAACAAGCGGTGCACGCCTTCCTTGACCATCGCCTCCCGTACCTGGGCATTGTGGACACGGTCAAGGCCGTACTCGACGAGATGGATGCGGAACTCCGCGGTAACCCGCTGTTCAACGACGTGGAGGAAATGAACCAACTCGAGTGCGAGGCGCGCCGCCGGGCGGACGACCTGATAAACAGGCAATAGCGTACGAGGGGCTGAAAGAGCTCATAGCCTATAGCTGCATGTCTGAGGAGAGACCTGTTGAACACGGAAATCCCTGTTGCCAAACCATTTCGCAAGACCGGCGACCCGGTTGCGTTGACCAGTGAGTCGCCGTTGCATCCACGACGCAAATCCCGTCGCATCATGGTCGGTCCGGTACCGGTCGGTGGGGGTGCGCCCATTTCGGTGCAGTCGATGACCAATACGCTCACGGCGAATGTGGGCGCCACCTTGCAGCAGATCGCCGAACTGACCGCAGCGGGATGCGACATCGTCCGAGTGGCGGTGCCAAGTCAGGACGATGCCGACGCATTGCCGGAAATCTGCCGGAAATCCCCCATTCCGGTCATCGCCGACATCCATTTCCAGTCGAAGTACGTGTTCCAGGCCATCGACGCCGGATGTGCGGCGGTGCGTGTGAACCCCGGCAACATCCGCAAATTCGACGAAGTCGGCCCCTCCATATGCAAGGCGGCGACCGACGCCGGTATCTCGCTGCGCATCGGTGTGAACGCCGGATCGCTCGACAAGGCTCTGTACGCCAAATACGGCGGCCCGACCCCCGAGGCGTTGGTCGCCTCCGCGCTCAAGGAAGCGCACATGTTCGAGGATGTCGGTTTCCATGATTTCAAGATTTCCGTCAAACACCATGATGTGATCACGATGGTGGAGACCTATCGTCTCCTGGCATCCAAAGGCGACTGGCCGCTGCACCTCGGTGTCACCGAGGCGGGCCCCGCTTGGCAGGGCACCATCAAATCGTGTCTGGCGTTCGGCGCCTTGCTGGCTGAAGGCATAGGAGATACGATTCGAGTCTCCCTCTCCGCGCCTCCGGTCGAGGAAGTCAAGGTCGGCTGCAAACTGCTGGAATACATGGGATTGCGCCCGCGCAAGTTCGACATCATCTCGTGCCCGAGCTGCGGACGTGCCCAGGTTGATGTGATTCAGCTTGCCTCCGCGGTCACCGAAGGTCTGAAGGACATCACTGCGCCGATTCGCGTGGCCGTCATGGGCTGCATCGTCAACGGTCCTGGCGAGGCTCGTGAAGCCGACCTCGGTGTGGCGTCCGGCAACGGCAAAGGACAGATCTTCATCAAGGGCAAGGTCATCAAGACCGTGCCGGAAGACCAGATCGTGGATACGTTGCTGACCATCGCCAACGACATCGCCGCACAGATGGAAGCCGAAGGCAAGGTGCCGGCCAATGCCACAGGTCCTGTGGTGGTGCCCATCCAGCATCCCGGCCACTGAGCCGAAACAACGCTACTGGTCTGTCTCGTAATTGTTTGAGTGGTGTTGGCCCCTCTGATGGGACGTTGCCATGTCACTGGGCTGCGGGACTGAAGTCGCACATGGTTCGGCTCTTCCTCAGCGGAGAGCCGAAATATCGTCATCTGATTACAATGGCTTCACATGCCGCAATCGCAGGAGCATGACGAACACCGGGTGACCGTCCCATACCGGCCGTGGGGCTTGGGCCGACGCATGTCGGTGAGCCTGCCCATTTTCATCATGCTCATCGGCATCCTCGTATCGATCTCGAATATCACCACAGTGCCGTGGAACATCGAGCCCACCGGACAATCCATGGCAGCGCTCACCGACGACACCGATGTGGTCTTCGACAATCCCCAGGGGCGGACGCTGCCATCCAAGGGAAGTTATGAAGTCTCCGAACGACAGGTAGTGCTGAATATAGCGCGTGACGGTTCGCTCGTCCAGGAACAAGGCGAACGAAACAAGGCGAACGCCGACGGTGTGCAGGCGGTCACCGTACGCATTCGCGAGCCGAAGGACAGCGGAGGCATACATCCGGGCGTGGTGTTCATGCATGGCGCCGGTTATGGCACGGCAGACAATTCCTTCGGCGATGTCGCCTCGGACATGGCGTCGGCAGGGTTCGTGACTGCCGTGCTCGACAAGCCGGTATGGGATACGACGGACATCAATCGCGATTATCCCGCTTCCGCGCGTGCCTATGATCAGGTCGTCAAATATGTTCGCGCGATGGACAATGTGGACGACAATCAGGTCGGCATATACGCCACCTCGGAATCCACGTGGATATCTTCGTATTTGCTGGCCGATGATCCGGACATCGCATTCCAGATCCTGTTGAGTCCGATGGTGTTCTCACCGCGTCAATCACTGGGCTTCTTCATTACCCAGGATTTCACTTTGGTTGGCGCCAATGACGGATACCAGTCCATCGTGCAACGACTGTTCAGCGCGGATGCCTCACTGTTCGGCCTGACCAATCTCGATCTGCCGACGCTCAACCCCACGGCATACTCCGTACCCACGTATGTGGCATACGGTTCGAAGGACGTCATGACAGCCCAAGTGGAGGGAGTGAGGGCCATCCTCTACAACGCGCATCAGGCTGGCAACTGGAATGTCACCGTGCGCAGCTATCCAGTGGCCAACCATGTGCTTCGATTGGGGGATGAATCCGAGGAAGGCACGCCATTCGCCGATGCCTATGTCGATGATCTCATCGATTGGGCGGTTGGTACCACCAGCGGATTGAAACAGACCAGTGAGCCGGTGGCCGGTATCGACCTCTACCAATCCATCGGACTGCCCACAGGACTGAAAGCGCGGACGGCGGGAACCATATACGGCGTCATATTGCATGCCACCATGCTGATGCTGTTGCTTGCCTCGGCGATTCTTGCATGCGTAGCCATGATTCGGCAGCTGACGGTTGATGCGCGATGGCGCAGACAACGGCGTGATGCCAAACGTCAGGGGATTGCGGTTCCTCCCAAACCCCGTGTGCTGGGGTTCGCGCACGGTTTCGGCAGCGCGTTACTGAGTCTGACGCTGACGACACTCGCCGCGCTGTTGATCTTCTTCGCCGGTCTGGGACAGGTCATCATGGGAGTGGTCAAGCTGGCTTGGGGCGGCGCTCCCACGGAAACGCCAGGAGTCATGTATTGGAGCTGGCCTGTGATCCAAGTGGTCTCCATCGTGGTGCTGTGGGCATGGTCCCGCGTGTTCATGCGACTCATTGAAGTGGCATGGCACCGTGGGCTGATTCAATGGCCGCCGCGCAAGGAGGCGATGAAAGGTATCATCACCGGCACCGAACCGGTACTCGCCTCCACGCGATTCGGGCGCGTGCTGTTCTGGCTGGTCA
Organism: Bifidobacterium sp. UTBIF-68; assembly: GCF_006408855.1. Classification (NCBI taxonomy): domain Bacteria; kingdom Bacillati; phylum Actinomycetota; class Actinomycetes; order Bifidobacteriales; family Bifidobacteriaceae; genus Bifidobacterium; species Bifidobacterium sp. UTBIF-68. The sequence continues at coordinate 61,902 of NZ_JFAN01000029.1, forward strand.
CGTTCACCATGCTGCACGTGCTGTTGTTCTTCGCCTTCTGGGGGCTGTTCATCTACTGATGCCGGCCCGGTACCCTGCTCGGCTTCGTCATGGGGGTTTCGTCATGGGGGGCTTCGCGTTGGCGCATATGCAAGCGTCGATTCGCCATTCGCTATGATGAGGGAGGCTGGCAGGTTGAGGATGGAGGCTGACGGGCATGGCGTTGTACCGGGATGAAGGCGTGATTCTGCGTACCGCCAAACTCGGTGAGGCAGATCGCATCATCACGATACTGACGCGGGGGCACGGCAAGATTCGTGCTGTTGCAAAAGGGGTGCGCCGCACCAAATCGCGATTCGGCGCGCGACTTGAACCGTTTATGCGAGCCGATCTGCTCATTGCTGAGGGACGGTCCCTTGACGTGGTATCGCAAGCTGACTCCGTGGCGGCCTATGGCACGGCCATCGTCACTGATTACGAATCGTATGAGGCGGCGAATGTCATTGTGGAAACCGTCGACAAACTCATCGGCACCGAGCATGAACGTAGGGCTGAACAGTATCAGCTGCTGATTGGCGCATTGAACGCGCTGGCCAAACATGCGCACGCGCCTCGCGCCATCAGCGGTTCCTATGTGATGCGTGCGTTGGCTCTGGCTGGGTGGGAGCCCCGGCTCAACACATGTGTGGTGTGCGGCAAGTCGGATTGTGCGTATCTGTCCATAGCCTCCGGCGGTGTGATGTGCGAGGTCGACCACACTACGGACGCCCGACGCATCCCGCCACGTGCGCTACGGGAGTTCCGGGCGCTCATCCAGGGCGATTGGACGGTGCTGGATGCGGGCCCGTTGGAGCGTGTCACGCATGAGTTGGTTGAAGATTGGGCGGAGTATTACCTTGAGCGCCCGATTCGTTCGCTGCGCTTGATAGATTCATGAGTATGGCTTTTGAGAACGTTGATTACACGTCATTGGACATTCCCGCCGCGCCATTCAGCGACCCGTCCCGCATCCCCGATTTCCCTAAGGACAAGGTGCCCCGTCATGTGGGGGTGATCATGGACGGCAATGGCCGCTGGGCCAAGCAGCGCGGCATGATCCGCACCAACGGCCATCAGGCTGCGGAGCCGGTGGTGTTCGACACCATTGCCGGTGCGATCGAGGCGGGTGTGAGGTATCTGAGCCTGTACACGTTCTCGACCGAGAACTGGAAGCGCAGTCCGCAGGAGGTGCGTTTCCTCATGGGATTCTCGCGTGAGATAATCCACCGCCGCGTGGCGCAGATGGACGATTGGGGCGTGCGCGTGCGCTGGTCCGGACGCCGCCCGAAGCTGTGGAAGTCGGTCATCGACGAGCTTGAGGTCGCGATGGAGCGCACGAAGAACAACAAGGTCATCGATGTGGTGTTCTGCATCAACTATGGCGGCCGTGCCGAAATCGCCGACGCCTGTGCGGCGATCGCACGCGAGGTGCGCGATGGCAAGATTTCCGGCGACCGTGTGACTGAGAAGATGATTGCCGACCATCTGTACAATCCGGACATTCCCGATTGCGACTTGGTGATCCGTACTTCCGGCGAACAGCGCACCTCCAACTTCCTGCCGTGGGAGGCCGCCTACGCCGAGCTCGACTTCGTGCCCGAACTCTTCCCGGACTGCGGCCGTGACGTGCTATGGCGCTCCATCGACCATTACATCCACCGCGATCGCCGATTCGGCGGTGTGAAATAGTCCTTGTTAGGCCCCCTCTGACGGGCTGAGCCGTAAAGCAAACGCCCGGTGGACTGTTTGTAGGCGAAGGCGAGACGAGAGTCGAGCCAGAAGAATGCGAGCGGCAGCTTGTCCGTAATTGCGGTCGAGCTGCCCGTGTAGCGGACTGAGGGGAGTTACCGGCACACCTCAGCCATCCTCTCTACAAACTCATCCAAAAAACGTCCCGAATCCACACCAAGTGCCACATGCACATGCGGCATGGAATGATTCACCAGCCCAACCGGGTCTCCGGTGGTCCGGCCTCGTACTCCATTGAAATCACCGGTATTGGTCTCCGCGCGCAACGCAAGATCAAAACAATCGACCAGTGAAGAATCAAGTGCAACCGCCGCCGCCAACGGATCATGCAACGGCATGCCGCCAGAGAACAGTGCGGGGTCGGCTTCCAAATTTGCCTTGATGGAAAAGTCCGCGAGATCAGCCAAGAACCGCCCGCGCTTGGTCCCCGTCGCACGCCACCGGTCGGCCGCCGATTGCGGTAGCAAACACTGGTGAGTCACATCAAGTCCCACCATTGTGATGTCTGCGCCGGAATGAAATACACGATTCGCGGCCTCAGGGTCTTGGATGATATTCGTCTCAGCTACCGCATCCCAACAATTACCGGGTTGGGTAAGCGTACCGCCCATCATCACCAGCCTGAGTTTCGATGCAATATCCGGTGCTCGAGTAATAGCCGCATCCACATCCGTCAACGGCCCGGTAGCCAGCACGGTAACGTCTCGGCCAAACTCGCGAACCTGCTCAATCAGATACTCAATCCCATCCGCAGCATCAACGGAGCACCTCCTTTTGCCCCCGCTGGCGAGAGCTGTCGGCATAGCCGACTGGGGATGGTCCACCGACTGAGAGCGGTTCACACGAGAACAAGCACCCAACGCCGGATGAGCATGAACATCCCCCGCCAAATACCCGCCAACAGAAACAACCTCATCGGGCACATCCACAGACATATCATCACCAGACATATCATCACCAGACATATCATCACCAGACATATCATCACCAGACATATCATCACCAGACATATCATCACCAGGCACACAAGCTCCATCAGCCAGAGCCCCGGACCCTGCCAGCCGAGTATTCCCCAGTCCATCATCCCCGTGGAACTGGGCACACCCTGCATCAGGAATAAACGCATCAGCCCAAGAAGGATGCTCAGACCCTAAAAACACTGGAATATCCGCCCGACCAAACAAATCAAGCACCGCGCAAGTATTGGCATAAGCCGTGTTCGCATCCACATTGCCATAACTGGCAATCACGCCACCCAACTCGCACTCATCCGTCGACCCCAACAAATACGCCAACGCCAACGCATCATCAACACCCGTATCTATGCTGGCAATAATGCGGTCAGGACATTGGACCATAGAATCGTCTCCTTGTTAGCGTAATCCGCTATGAATAACCTTATCGGCCGA
>NZ_JFAN01000030.1:0-55449 GCF_006408855.1 Bifidobacterium sp. UTBIF-68
TTGTTTCACCTGCAGCTTGTTGTTGACTGGGCTAAGCTGGTGAACATGCGCGTAATTTCAGGACGATTCAAAGGCGTGGCCCTGGCCACCCCGAAAACCGGCACCCGCCCCACCACCGATCGGACCAAGGAGGCCATCTTCTCCCATCTCGACTCGTGGGGAGTTCTGGATGACGCCCGCGTGCTCGACCTGTTCGCCGGTACGGGCGCGCTCGGCATCGAGGCGCTGAGCCGCGGCGCTCGCGAACTGGTGGCGGTGGAAAGCTCGCGCCCGGCTGCCGCGCTGATCTCGAAGACCCTCGCCGACCTGAAGCGCAACCGTTCGTGGAGCGCCGATCTGAACGCCCGTGTGCTGGTGAAGAAGGCCGAAACGGTGGCCGGAGGCTTCGGGGAGCCGTTCGGTGTGATTTTCATCGACCCGCCCTACGCCTATGGAACCGACGAATGCAACCAGTTGCTCGCCGATCTGGCCACCGGAGATGCCACCAACGAGCGCACGGTCATCATGCTGGAACGTTCGATCCGCTCCGACGATCCCGCAGCGCCTGAGGGCTGGGCGATCACCGAGCGCCGCAACTACGGCGAAACCGCCGTGTTCTACATCGAGCCGATCGCAGAGTCCGCCGACACCGCCGAGCAAGCTACTGAGGCCTCGGTGGTCGCCGAATCCTAGACGCGGTTCGCCAGACAATCAGCCCAGTCGCCGCGGGTGGGCGGCGGAAACCTCCCAGCCCAGCGACATCAGTGTTTTACGGTCGGCCTTGTCCAGCGCCTTGCAATCCAGGGCTTCGATAAGGTCCGGCCGTATGTCGTTGGTGCGGGCCAGCGCCTCATCGCGACGGAACCGGTCGACTTTGCCGTGGTCGCCGGACAGTAGGATCTCCGGTACGGATATGCCTCGCCACACCGCGGGCTTCGTGTACTGATGGTGCTCCAGCAGTGCGCCTTCGCCGGTATAGGATTCCTCCACAATCGATTCGGGGTTGCCCATGAACCCCGGCATCAGGCGGGTGATCGCCTCCAGCATCACGGAGACGGCCACCTCGCCGCCGTTCAGCACATAGTCGCCGATCGAATACTCGCGCACATCGATGCCCTGCGCGCGGTAGTACTCGGGGATGCGGGCATCATAGCCTTCATAGCGTCCGCAGCCGAACAGCAGATGGCCGGCATGGCTGAGCTCGGTGGCATCACGCTGGGTAAACAGCGGAGCGGACGGATTCGGGAAGATCAGCACTGGGGCGGATTCCTGAGTCGGTGCCATGTCGGTGCCGTTCGTTGCGCCATTGTCACTGCCTCCGTCGGGCTCGACGGTGGCATCACGATCCATCACATCCGCAGCGTCCTCATCCAGAAGCGCATCGTCGCGAATTTCCGAGAAGTCAAGTATCGCTTCATCAGGTGAATCCTCGGCTTCCGAGGAGGGGAATGCGAGTTCCTCCGCCGGGCCGTTTTCCGAGGGAGGCTCCAGTTCCAGCAGGTCGTCCAGGCATTCCGCCCATACCTCGGGCTTCATCACCATGCCGGCACCGCCGCCCACCGGGGTGTCGTCCACCGAATGATGCACGTCATGCGTCCAGTCGCGCAGGTTATGGGCGGTGATCTCCAGAAGGCCCTTGCTTTGCGCCTTGCCCATCAGGCTCAAGTTCAGTACCTCGAAGTACTCGGGGAATACGCTCACGATATCAATCTTCATGTCACACAGCCTATCGGTACCCGTCCATAAGAAGCTCGCGCATTACAGACCCGTCGTTACACTATTGCGATGATGAACACGACGATGACCATTCCCACACGCAAGAAGCCCGAAGTGCTGGCGCCAGCCGGCAATCTGAGGGGGCTCAAGACCGCGGTCGATTACGGTGCCGACGCCGTCTACTGCGGCGGCAAGGCGTTCGGCATGCGCTCCGCCCCCAAGAACCTGAGCCTCGAGGACTTTGAGGAGGGCTCGCGCTACGCCCATGCGCGCGGCGCCCGCGTGTACGTGACCTGCAACGTACTGCCGCGCAACAACGAGATCGAGGCGATGCGCGAGTACGTGGGCCAGCTCAAGGACACCGGTGTGGACGCGTTGATCGTCTCCGACATCGGCGTGATGATGATGGCCCGTCAGGTGGCGCCGAACCTGGAGCTGCACGTCTCCACGCAGGCTGGCGTGACCAATTATCAGGCTGCGAACGCCTTCTATGAGCTGGGTGCCCGCCGTGTGGTGCTGGCCCGCGAGATGGATCTGCAGGCCGTGCGCGACATCCGCGCCAACATCCCCGACGACCTCGACATCGAGTGCTTCGTCCATGGCGCGATGTGCATGGCCTTCTCCGGCCGCTGCCTGTTCTCCAACTATCTGACCGGGCGCGACGGCAATCATGGCGAATGCGCGCAGCCATGCCGTTGGAAGTATTCGATCGTGGAGGAGAAGCGCCCCGGCAAGTACTATCCGATCGAGCAGACCAAGGACGGCGCCTACCTGTTCAATTCGCAGGACATGAACATGCTCGATCACCTGGATGACCTGATCGACTCCGGCGCCACCAGCCTCAAGATCGAAGGCCGCGCCAAAAGCGCGTATTACATCGCCGCGATGACCAACGCCTATAAGACCGCGGTCAACGAATACATGGTGCAGCGCGGGTTCGAATCGGCGGACGGCACGGTTTTGCAGCCGTTCCACGACCGCGTGGTCCGCCCGTCCGATCCCGATTATGCCGAGGTGATGGCCGCGTTCGGCTCGGATGATGCCGGCGATCAGGTGATGCGCAACGCCGACAAGGCGTTCGCCGGTGTGGCGGACGACGGCTACGAGCGTCCGGGCATCACCGTGATAGGACAGTCCGGTGCCGGTGCCGGTGCCGGTGCCGGTGCAGATGTCGTCGCCGTCGCCGAGCCCGACGGCATGAGCGCGCACGCCCGCTCCACCCGGCGCAAATCCAACACGGCGGTGGAAGTCATCGAGAGCGATTGGAAGCATGCCGCGGTCCGTCCCGCCCCGCACGTGACGTTGCCCGGATGGCTGCTTGAGGAGACCGACAAAGTCGCCCATCGCGACTACTCCACTGGGTTCTACTATCCCGAACACAAGGTGACGCAGAACATCGACCGCTCCGCCTACTTCCGCTCGTGGATGGTGGTAGGCGAGGTGCTGAGCTGGAGCGCCGACGAAGGCGGTCGCGTCACGCTGATGAGCCGCAACAAGATCGAGCCGGGCCAGGAAGTCGAATTCCTGCTGCCCGGTGAACAGCCGCTGGTGTTCACCGTGCCGGACGCAGGTCTGCGGGATGCCGATGGCCAGCCCGTCCCCGCCATCAACAATCCCGCGCACGTGTTCTCGATGCCCTGCCCGCACCAGGTGCCGATTAACGCCGCCATCCGCTCCCGCACCAAGAAACCCACGTTGAAAGCCGAATGACCATGACCGAATACAGTGACGAAATCCTTGACTCCAACGCCATCAGCTCCACCGACCGTGAAGGGCGTCCGATTCCGGTGACCATCCCGATTGCATTGGCGCCCGGCGTCAAGGTGGTCTACACCACCAGGCTCGGCGGCCTCAGTACAGGCGATTGGGGCAACCTCAACCTCGGTGGCAAATCCGGCGACGAGCCGGAGGCCGTGCTGTCCAACCGCATCGCGCTCGCCGAAGCGGTCGGCGCGCCGCTGTCCTTGGTGTCCCAAGTGCATTCCGGCGTCGCGGTGGACGTCGATACCGACGAATACGCCGTGAACACCGATTTCGGTTTCGACGGTTCCGGTACGCGTCATGCGCTGTCTGCCGCGGGACTTGTTGCCGACGAGGCGACCGGAAACACCGATGCCGAACACGGCGGTGCCGTGGTCATTGACGCCGACGGTCAGGTCTCCGCCCGGCGAGGCATCGCGTTGGGCATGTTCGCCGCTGACTGCCTGCCGGTATTGATGGCCGACCCGGTGGCCGGCATCATCGGCGCCGCGCATTGCGGACGCCGCGGTCTGGAACGCGGCATCATCGGCGCCACGGTGGAATTGATGAAGCTCAAAGGTGCCGAGCCGAGCCGCATCGTGGCCACATTGGGCCCGCGCATCTGCGGCGACTGCTATGAGGTGGGCGATGACATCGCCGATCAGTTCGTCAAGAGATTCCCCCTGACCAAGACCCAAACCCGCTTCGGTGGAGCGGGCATCGACATAGCCGAGGCCGCGATGATCGATCTGGCGTTCGCGGGCGTTCATCAGGTCGTCGATTCGATGCCGCGCGTGCACGCCGCCACCGAATATCTGGAAGAAGACACCGAACTGGCCGAACTGTGCCGTACTGATGGCGAGGGACCGGCGGCGCTCGCCGAACGCATCGCCCATATCAACCGCAGCATGTGCACGCTCGAAAACCCGCTCTGGTATTCGCATCGCCGCGCCTCGCTGGCGGGCAAGTCCCACGAAGGCCGCATGCTTGCTCTCGTCGTGCGCGAATAGTGCACGGACGATGCACGAATAGCACATGCGCAATGTGTGGATAGTGCACGAATCACGAGCACATTCGGTAAAGAATGTAAAGAATAGAGTGACGCAGGTCACGAACGGGTATCCCTCACCCTACGGTGGTGCCTATGACTGAGAGAGAAATCGATACTTCCACCATGCGCGCGTCTGCGCACGCGACTGTGCAGACGTCTGCGCAATCATCGTCTGCCGGCCAAGCCGCGACCCCGCAATCCGCGCCGGTGGTGGCCGTGGTGCTCGCCGCGGGATTCGGCACGCGATTCGACCCTGACAATCCCAAGCAATTGGTATCTGTGGGTGGCAAGCCTATCGTGTGCTGGAGCATTGAGGCGTTCGAGCGATGCGCACGCGTGAGCGATATCGTCGTGGTGGTCAACAGCAGAGTGCGCTCCCAAGTCGAATCGCTGATCGACCAGCGGAGATACGCCAAGGTGCGTGTGGTGATCGACGGCGGTGCCGAACGTGTGGATTCCACTGCTGCGGCCCTGGACATGTTGGCTCAGGCCGGAATCCCGGATGACGCCAAGATTCTCATCCATGACGCCGTGCGTCCGTTCGTCCAGCAGTCGGCGATCGACGGATCCATCGACGCCCTCGACCAGTTCAAGGCCGCCACCGTGGCCTATGCGTCCACGGACACCGTGCTGCTCACCGAGGATCTGGGCGATCTCAAAGTGGTCAGGTCCGTGCCGGACCGTCCGAACACGTTCCGCGCGCAGACGCCGCAGTCCTTCCGGTTCTCCACGATCCGCAAGGCCTATGAGCTCGCCGCCGCCGACCCGGACTTCCATCCCACCGACGATACGCGCGTGGTGGTGGACTACCTGCCGAACGAACCGGTGGCCATCGTCTCCGGCGCGGAGACCAACCTCAAGATCACCACGCTGGAGGACATCCCCACCGCCGAGCGCATCGCCGAGGAGATCGAGGGCCGCGACCCGAAGGAGGAGGCCCGCGCGCGCATGCATGCGCTGCTTGCCCAGGCCGCGGGCCAGATGCGGTAGTCGCAGGCGGCTACACTGTGTGATATGCGTGAACTTAATGTGGTGATATCCGGATTCGACCATTATGCTGACGTGGACATCAACCCTGCATACGAGGTGCCCAAGGCGATCGCCGAACGAGGCCTTGGAGAGCCGTCCGGACCGGACGACGTGCTCAACGAAGTTCAAGTCAAGTTTCACGCGGTCAGCCTTCCGGTGAGTTTCGCCAAGGCCTGGCCCATGCTGAAGGAAGGCATCGAAGCCACCCATCCGGATATCGTCATCGCCACAGGGCTCAAGCATTCCGCCCGCAGCGTGATGCTTGAGCGTTGCGCCACGAATCTGATGGATACGGAGCGCCCGGATGCCGACAATGTGATTCCGCGCCGCAAGCCCATTGACCCGAACGGTCCTGCGGCCTATTGGACCCGGCTGCCGTTGCGCTCGATTCTGCAGGATTTCACTGATGACTCCATCGCCGCATCGCTGAGCTCCGATGCCGGCACATTCGTATGCAATTCGCTGTTCTACAACCTGCTCAATTGGATGGATACGCAAGACCGCGTGCTGGGCGGATTCGTCAGCTTCCCGCCGGTACGTCCCGAGCAGTCGTCGCAGCATGGTCTGCCGCTCGAGCAGCAGATCGAAGCCGGGCGTGACGTGGTGCGCGAAACCGTGCGCTACTATCTCAACCCCTCCAGTTCGGACATTCTCATCGCCTGAACGCGCAGGACCGCCGCGGTGTCGCCATGGTCGTCATGACTTTGCTGCCGCGGGAAACTAGAACATCGTTCGCACGCATTGTAACGATTGCATATCGATGGCTGTATCCATCATCCGTATGCGGTACAGTGCATCAAGGACAAGCCAAAGGCTATTGGATGTGAAAGGATAATCAGCCATGGTGGATCGTTTCCCGGTGGTGCTGCGAGGATATGACAAAGAGAAGGTCGACTTGGCGTTCGACGCCGCCCAGAACAGCCTGAACCAGGCTCAGAAGACGTTGGCCAGCATGCGTGAGCAGATTGCCGCGGACGATGATCGCATCTTGCAGTTGCAGGCGCAGTTGCAGGAGGAACGCAACAAGAAGCCACAGAAGAACAGCTTCGCATCGCTCGGCGCCAACGCGCAGCAGATGCTCGCCTCCGCCGAACAGACCAGCACCGAGCTGCTGAACCGCGCCAAGCAGGACGCCTCCGCCACTCGTATGGCCGCCCAGGCCCAGGCGGAAACGCTGCTCAACAATGCCAAACTGGATGCACAGCACATCCTCGACGACGCCAACGCCAAGGCATCCTCCATCCTGCAGAACGCCACCACCCAGGCCGACTCCCTGACCTCTTCGGCCAAGCAGGAGACCGATCAGCTGCGTTCCGAGACCACCAAGAACATCACCGAGCAGCGTCAGGCCGTGGAACTTGAGCTGAGCAACGCACGCGAGGAGCACAACAAGAAGCTGTCCTCCGAGCGCGCCTCCCAGGAACGCGAGCTGGCGGACATGAAGGCCGAGGCCACCGCCAAGATCGCCGCGCAGCGCAAGGCCGCGAACGAGGAGATCTCCAAGCTCAAGTCCGATTCCAACGATCAGATCGAGGCCGCGCTTGCGGAGGCGAACAAGAAGCTCGCCGATGTGCGTGAACAGGTCTCCAAGATGATGACCGAGGCGCAGCGCAAGGCCGGTGAGATCATTGATGCCGCCAAGTCCAAGGCCCAGGAGATCACCGACGAGGCCGAGGTCAGCCGTACGAATACCATCAGCCAAGTCAGCGCCGAAGTCGAGCAGATCCGCAACGATATCGCCGCCCAGCAGGACGAGGCCACCAAGAAGGTCAATGAACTGTTGCAGCACTTGGAGGAGCGTCGCGAGGCAGCCAAGAAGGAGGCCGACGAGCTGGTGGGGCAGGCCAAGACCACCCGCGAAGAAGCCGATTCCTATGCAGCGAACAAGCGTCAGGAAGCGGATGCCCAGGCTGCCGCCATCGTGCATAAGGCCGGTGCGGACGCTGACGCCCAGGTGGCGGAGCGTCGCGCTGCCGCCCAGAGCGAGCTGGACAGCCTGACCAAGCACATCGCCGATCTTCAGGAGCGTGAGGCCACGATCACCCAGCGCGTTTCCGAACTGCGCTCTATGTTCGCCCAGGCCTTCTCCGGATTCGCGTTCGAGGCCACCAAGAACGCGGCCGAAACGTCGCTGCCGGTGGTCAATCCGGTGCCGGCACCGGTGGAAGGCGAAACCGTGACCGAGCCGGCCAAGGCCGTCGCCGAGGAGTCAGATGCTGCGCCTGCCGAGCAGTCGAACGAGGCCGAGGCTGCGAACGAGGCCGCTGTGTCCGCCGACGAACAGCCCACCGTGGCCATCGCGGAACAGCAGTGAGCGTGGTTACGGTCCTCGAAGAGTGCCTCACCGAGGCTCTTACCGAGTGCTGCATAGCCGTTGACAGCCATTGATGACTACTGATATGGTTCGTTGATCATGCCAAGCCCGGCCAGGTGCCGGGCTTTTGCATATCTATACACAAAATACCTGCAAACCTCCATCGTGGATCGTGTTGCAGGTCGTGCTGCAGGTATTTTGTGTCTATTTATGGCCTATTACGGGGACATGATATGCGCTGTTCCGCTGAATGCAGGTAAAACAGAGACATTTCAGCAGAATGTTGCAGGTAATACAGGTACATGAAAAGGGGGTGCAGGTAATTTGTGTCTCGATAGAGCCGGTTGTTGAGCGTACGGAAGCACAAAATACCTGCAGCTGGTTGTACAGGTACACAAAATACCTGCAGCTGATGTGCGGAAGCCTTTTACGGTCGGCCGGCTACACTGCTAGAGACAAGAACTTGCGGCACCTGTGCGTTGAGCCGGGTGCCGCAATCGTTGTAACACGCGCCACAAGCGCACCAATCCGAAGAAGGAGTAGACATGAGTGAACTCTCGCCTCTGACCGGCGAAGCGTTGCACGCCCTGCGTGACGAATTCGACGCCGACGGCACCAACCGTCTGGCCATGAACGCGGTGACCGCCGCCGGCATCGAGAAGGTGGCGCGCAACTACGACCGCGCACGTCTGCTGCAGCGTCGTTTCTCCACCGTGGTCGACAACGGCGAAGCCACCCATCAGGACCGTTCCGGCCGTTGCTGGCTGTTCAGCTCGTTGAACGTGGCCCGTTTCATCGCCAAGAAGAACATGAACCTCAAGGAGTTCGAGTTCTCCCAGAACTATGCGATGTACTACGATAAGCTCGAGCGCGTCAACTACTTCCTCAAGGATGTGGCCGCACTGGTGGCAGCCGGCGAACCTGCCGACTCCCGTCTGATGCAGCATCTGCTCGCCGACGTGATGGGCGACGGTGGCCAGTGGACGATGGCCATGAATGTGTACAAGAAGTATGGTGCCGTGCCGAAGGACCTGTTCCCGGAGACCGAATCCTCCAAGAACACCGGTGCGATGAACACCCAGCTGCGCCACCTGCTGCACACCGCCGTGGCACACCTGTATGCGGCGGCCGGCGATCAGGCCAAGACCGACGAGATCGTGGCCGAGACCACCGCTGCCGGACACCGCATCCTGACCATTCACCTCGGTGAGCCGCCGGTCTCCTTCGACTGGGAGTGGACCGACGCCGACGGCGAGTTCCACCGTGACGGCGAGATCACGCCGGTCGAATTCTGGCAGAAGTACGTGGGGCCTGCCGGCCTTGAGGACTACGTGTGCCTCGTGGACGACCCGCGCGCCGAACACGCCAAGGGCAAGAAGATTGGCATCGAGCATCTGGGCAATGTGGCCGGTGGAGACGCGACCGAATACCTGAACGTGCCGAACCAGTTCATGAAGGACTGCGTGCGCAAGATCCTGGTCGAACAGGGCATCCCGGTCTGGTTCGGCGCCGATTGCCACCCGTTCATGGACCGCGAGAACGGCTCTTGGGCCACCGATTTGTTCGAGTATGGCAAGGTGTACGACGTGGACTTCGACCTCGACAAGGAGGCCCGCGTGCGCTTCGCCGATTCGGCGATGAACCACGCCATGGCCTTCGCCGGCGTGGACGTCGCCGATGACGGCACCACGACCCGCCGCTGGCGCGTCGAGAATTCCTGGGGTTCGAAGATTGCGGACAAGGGCTACTTCACCATGTCCGACGACTGGTTCACCGAGTACGTCTACGAGGTGGCGGTTCCGAAGGCCATGCTCCCCGAGGAGTATCAGAAGGCCCTAGAAGAGCCTGCCACCATGCTCCCCGCATGGGATCCGATGGGCGCATTGGCTAAGTAGCGCGCGAAGCGCGCATCAGCCAATGCGAAAAGCCGGGAATAGAAAACAACCCAGTGGGTTGTTTTCCCGGCTTCCGGCCGACAGGCCGGCGGTGGGCGCGGAGCGCGCTTGCGTGAAACGCAAGCGCGCCTGAGCCGACGCGCCGTTGAGTGGAAAGCCCGGTGGGCTTTCCACAGGCGCGGCTCGGGGCCGATAGGCCACGAGGAACGGCGAAGGTAATGCTGAGTGCCGCCGTAGGCGGCTCCGTTCTTGCAGGGCGCGGAGCGCATTGGCTAACAAGTGGTCCGTCTCGTAATTGTCTGAGTGGTGTTGGCCCCTCTGACGACTACCCCTCAGTCGGCTACGCCGACAGCTCGTCCTGCAAATTCGGACGCGCTACGCGCGCATTCAACTGGCTCGCCTGTCGGCTCGCACAGCACCTACAAACAGCTTCGCTGTTTGCTTCACGGTGCTGTCCTGACAAGGGGAGCCATACAAGCCGTATCGGCCCCCTCTGACGAGGGGGCTGTCAGCGAAGCTGACTGGGGGAGAGACACGAGAAGAGTGCTCAATTATTAGTGAGACAGACCGCTAGTATGCCTAAGCCGCCGGCCCGCCACCCAACCCGCAAACGTCCGGCCGTCCACAAAACGGCCGGACGTTTCCATATCGGCAGACGCACAGGTAGACTTACGTTTTCGCATGCTTGAATCATTCGGAGAGCAAGAGAGGAGAGTCGGCATGGCAGCACTTCGTGGTCCGGACAGTTCCGAAGACGAGCGTCGTTTGGGGGAGCAGGCCGTCTTTCCGGAGACCGTGGACATCAACATCCGCCAGCTTGACCCGATTCCCGCGCCTCGCGCGTTCCTCAAGGAGCAGCCGCTTACCGACGCGATGAGCGAGCTGGTGCTTCACTCCCGTCAGGAGATCCGAGACGTGCTGAACGGCCGTGACGACCGCTTGCTGGTTATCGTGGGCCCGTGCTCCATCCATGATCCGAAGGCCGCCCATGAATACGCCGAAAAACTGGCCGCCGTCAAGCGCGAGCTTGAAGACCGCTTGGTCATCGTGATGCGCGTCTACTTCGAGAAGCCGCGTACCACCATCGGCTGGAAGGGCCTGATCAACGACCCTGACCTGGACGGCCGTTTCAACATCCGCAAGGGCATGTGGCTCGCCCGCAAGGTGCTGACCGACGTGCTGAGCCTCGGCCTTCCCGCCGCCACCGAATGGCTTGACCCCATCACTCCGCAGTACATTTGCGATGCGATCAGCTGGGGTGCCATCGGTGCGCGCAACACGGAAAGCCAGGTTCACCGCGAGCTGGCCAGCGGCCTGTCGATGCCGGTCGGCTTCAAGAACGCCACCGACGGTTCGATCAAGCCTGCCGCCGATTCCTGCTACACGGCCGGGTTCGAACATCATTTCCTGTCCATCAACCTCGATGGGCGCGTCATCTCCGCTGAGACCAAGGGCAATCCGGATTGCCATCTCATTCTGCGCGGCTCCAATACCGGTCCGAATTATGATGCCGAATCGGTGCGTCAGGCTATTGCCGCGCTGAAGGCTTCCAAGGCGTCCGGTCCGAGCGAACATGGTCTGGTCATCGACGCCGCACACGGCAATTGCGGCAAGGATGAGAACCGCGAAGCCGAAGTGGTCGAGGAGCTGGCCGAGCGCATCGCCGCCGGCGAGCCTGGCATCACCGGCATCATGATGGAAAGCTTCCTCGTAGGCGGCCATCAGAAGCCCGCGCCGCTCGACCAGCTCGTCTACGGACAGTCCGTCACCGATGCCTGCGTGCCGTGGGACCGCACCAACGAGCTGCTGCATACGCTGGCCGACGCGGTCACCGCCCGTCGCAACCTTCAGCGATAAGGTACTTTGTTGCAAGAAACGCTCACTGAACAGTGCTCAGTGAGCGTTTTGCAGCAGAAGGGCGCACTGCAGGCGCGCTGAGGCGCTGAAGTGTGTTTGAGGGTTTGTTTGTTCCTGTGACACTTTATTCTTGGGGAAGATAGTGCACAAGGAGAAGAGAACATGCAGCAGCAGCAAGGCCAGAACCTGGCTGAGCAGACATCACCGGTCCATCCCCAGCCGTTGAACACGCCGGAGGAGCTTCGGGCCATCCGGCAGGCGATGGATGAGGGGAAGAATCCGCTTGTCGCCACCGATGTGCCGCGTTGGGAGGATCAGGTCGGCGTCAGCCGTATCGTCAACCGACGGGTGCTGGAGCTTGAGCCGCTTCCTACGCCGGCCCAAGTGCTAGCGGAACTGCCGCTCAGCGCGCATGCTCAGGAGATCGTCGCCTACTCGCGTGACGAGATCCGCGCCTGCCTCTATGGGCAGGATGATCGTCTATTGGTGATTGTGGGTCCGTGCTCGGTGCATGACCCGGCAGCTGCGCTTGATTACGCCCACAGACTGGCGAAAGTCATGAACGAGCTCGACGGCGAGCTGCTCATCGTCATGCGGGTGTACTTCGAGAAGCCGCGTACCACGGTCGGCTGGAAGGGGCTCATCAACGACCCGGACATCGACGGCACCCACAACATCCGCAAAGGCCTGTTGCTGGCACGCAAGACGTTGCTCGGTGTGCTTGATGAAGGTCTGGCTGCCGCAACGGAATTCCTTGAGCCGACGAGCCCGCAGTTCATCGCCGATGCGGTGAGCTGGGGTGCCATCGGTGCGCGCAACACGGAAAGCCAGGTGCATCGTCAGCTCGCCAGTGGCATGTCGATGCCGATCGGTTTCAAGAACGCCACTGATGGCTCGGTCAAGGCGGCGGTGAACGGCTGTTTCGCGGCGTCCCAGCAGCATACCTTCTTCGGCATCGACCATATGGGCCGTGCCTGTGCCGTGGAGACACTCGGCAATCCGGACTGCCATGTGGTGCTGCGTGGCTCCATTCACGGCCCCAATTACGATGCCACGTCCGTGGCCAAGGCCATGGAGACGATCCGCGACGAAATGCCGGCGGATTCCGCCGCGTCACATGGATTGATCGTGGATTGCTCGCATGGCAACTCCGGCAAAGACGAGCATCGTCAGGCTGAAGTGGTGCGGGACATCGCGCGGCGCATCGCGGCAGGTGAGCGCGGCATCACCGGAATCATGATGGAAAGCTTCCTCGTAGGCGGCAATCAGCCGGCCGCTCCTCTCGACCAGCTGGTCTACGGCAAATCCATCACCGACCGTTGCATCAGCTGGCCGGATACCGAGGCACTGCTGCGCGAGCTGGCCGACGCCGTCGCCACCCGTCGCTGGCACTGACCTTCCTTCTGGCTCCCTTTGTCAAGGGAGCTGTCGAACGTAGTGAGACTGAGGGGTAGTTCTTCTAGTCTGAGATGTAATAACGTGAAAGGAACTTATATATGGGTATGAAAACGGTAGCCATCATTGGCGCATTGGATGAGGAAGTGGCGCTGATCGCCAAGTCGCTCACCCACGTCACCCACATCGCCAAGGGCAGTCTGGACATCGCGGTGGGTACCGTGGACTCGTTCGGTTCGGACGTCATCAAGGTCGCCGCCACGGTGGGTGGCATGGGCTTGGTGAATGCCGCGGCCACCACCCAGCTGCTCATCGATGAATTTGCGCCGGATGCCGTGATTTTCTCCGGAATCGCCGGCAATCTCAACACCCATCTGCATATCAACGATGTGGTGCTCGGTGGTACGTTGCGTTACCTCGATACCGATATGCGTCTGGTGGGACAGTGGAAGCCCGGCACCGAAGACAAGCCGGTCGAGGAATTCTTCTCCGACCCGCACCTGCTGCAGGTCGCCGATCAGGCGCTCGCCAATGCCGGCATCACCCACATCACCGGTATCATCGCCTCCGGCAATTACTTCGTGGACACCCCCGAAAAGGTCGAGGAGGTCATTCGCCGAACCGGTGCCGACGCTGTGGAGATGGAAGGTGCCGCCGTGGCGCAGGTCGCCGCCCGCAACGATGTGCCTGCTCTGGTGATTCGTGCGCTCTCCGACAATGCCGATACCGATTACGAGGTGTTCAAGGAGTTCGATATCTCCGAATACGCCGACACTGCCGCCCGCCTTGCCGTGGACATCGTCAAGCGACTGTGATTCTCTTGGCTTCGGCTGCCCTGATGATGGACTGATGACGCTCTGATGACGCCCCTCTTCATGAGGGGCGTCATCATATGGCGACGGATTGTGTGCTCACAGGTCTTTCCCATAGGCCTATAGGCCCGTAGGTTCACAATGTGAACGATTCAGGCTCTCGTCCGCAGCCAAGGTCCATACTCGAACATCAGGCACAGCGATGTGTGGGGACGTCGTTGTGGCCACAAGCCGATTCACGCCTCTCCGCATGCCTGTCGTTGTGCTTTGAATTGTGAGCCATGGCATGCCAACCGCAGCCATGGCACATGCTGCATAAGTATGTACGGACAGCGTATGCAAACGCTGATTCGCAGCATGAGGAGAGAGAACCATAATGTCTGCAACTGCAACCGCAGCCGTTCAGGAACCCGTGAAGAAGGATTCGGTTCCTGAGATCATCGCTGCTTCCATGGTCGGTACGGCCATCGAATTCTACGACAACTACTGTTATTCCATCGCCGCGGCAAGCTACTTCGGCATGATCTTCTTCACGAGCGTCGCCAAGTCCAACCCGGCGCTCGCCACCCTGATGGCGTTCGTCACGTTCGCCGTGTCCTTCCTTGCTCGCCCGTTCGGCTCCATGCTGTTCGGCCACTTCGGCGACAAGATGGGCCGCAAGAAGACGCTGGTCATCGCGCTGATGACGATGGGCATCGCCACCTTCCTGGTCGGCTGCCTGCCTGGCTATGACCAGATCGGCCCGTGGTCCGTGGTCATCCTGTGCATCTGCCGCGCATGCCAGGGTGTCGGCCTCGCCGGTGAATGGTCCGGTGCCGCCCTCGTGGCCACCGAAAACGCCCCGGCCGACAAGCGTGCGCTCTACGGCTCCTTCCCGAACCTTGGCGCCCCGATCGGCTTCTTCTGCGCCTATGGCCTGAACCTGCTGCTCGAGTCCAACCTGAGCCAGGAGCAGATGATCGCCTTCGGTTGGCGTATCCCGTTCCTGTGCTCCGCGGTGCTGGTCATCATCGGCCTGTATGTGCGCGCCCGCATGTCCGAGACCCCGGTGTTCCGCAAGGCGCACACTGAGAAGCGCACCTCCAAGCACCCGCTGCGTGACCTCCTGCCGTACTGGAAGGAAGTCCTGCTGGGTACGGTCGCCATGGGCATCACCTACACCCTGTTCTATGTGCTCGGCACCTGGTCCCTTTCCTACGGCGTCAAGGGCCTGAAGTTCAGCCAGAGCGATTACCTGCTCATGCAGATGTGCTCGGTGGTGTTCTTCGCCATCTTCATCGTGGTCTCCTGCGTCTACGCCGACAAGGTGGGCCGCAAGAAGGTCCTGTTCGTGGTGACTGCTGGCACGCTGGTCTTCAGCTTCTTCACCCCGCTGCTGCTCGTGCACTCCGCCGCCCACATCATGATCTTCCTGTGCGTCGGCTTCGTGCTCATGGGCGGCCTGTTCGGCCCATGCGGCGCTTACTTGCCTGAGCTCTTCCCGGTGCATGTTCGTTACTCCGGCGCAGGGCTGAGCTACAACCTCGCCGCCATCTTCGGTGGCGCGTTCGCCCCGACCATCGCCCAGGCTCTGGTCTCCTCCAAGTTCGGCGTGGCCGGTGTGGGCTGGTACATGGCCATCATGGCCGCGCTCGCCCTGCTCGCCCTGTTCCTCATCAAGGAAAGCAAGGATAAGGATTACGAGCTGTGATCGTATGGTTGAGGTCGTTCTGACCTTGACCGTCGAATGAACGGCGTCGCCATTCGTGGCGGCGCCGTTTTTTCGTACCTGTGCCGATGTGGTTTGTGTCGATGTGGTTTGTGCTGGCCCGGTATTGCTGATGCGAGCGCGATGCATCGAGCAGTCGGATGGGTTGCGCGGCATATGGCGTCGCCTGCAGCCAGTGCCTGGCGTCCGTGGTCCTGGCGCTGCACGTCTCCTCAAATGAACAGTAGGCGAACTTACGTAGTCGGCTTCGTGTGCTACATGAGAGACGTTTTACTCTAGGAATCATGAGTTTCTGGCAGATTATCGTGATTCTGGTGCTGGTCGCATTGTGCATGGCGTGGGCCATCGTCATCTCGTACGGCAAAGGGCGTGCCTCCGGGCGGGCCGCGGCCGAGGAGGCCCTCGCCTCCGATAAGGACGCCAAATCACTGTTCGGCGAGGACGTACCCGTTCGCCCCACCGAGCGTCGTCTCATAGAGGTCATGCCGGAAGCCTTGATCATTACCGACCGGAACGGACAGGTGCAGTACGCCAGCCCCGGATCTGCGCCGTTCGGACTCGTCTCGGGCAAGCGCATCAATTCGCGCGAAGTCGAAGACATTCTTACCCAGGCCGCCTCGGACGGGGGTGTGCGCGAGCGTGAAGTCCAGCTGCCAGTGGACCGTAGCCCGTTCCCTTCGACCATCACCGGCAAAGGTATTGAAGCCGGGCAGCTCAGGCCATCGAACACCCTGTATCTGCGTGTGCGCATCGGCGATATCGGCGACGATCTGTATGCCATTTTCATCAGCGACATGTCCGAGCAGCGTCGTTTCGAGGCTGTCAGGCGTGATTTTGTGACCAACGTCTCCCATGAATTGAAGACTCCGGCAGGAGCGATCGCGCTGCTTGCCGAGACCATCACCGATGCCGCCGATGATCCGGATGCCGTACGGTACTTCTCCGGCCGCATATCCAAGGAGTCGGCGCGACTGACCGAGCTGGTGCATCACCTGATCGATCTGCAGCGGGCGCAAAGCTCTCAGGGGGTGGTCAATGCGAAGCGCATCTCCGCGTTGGACATAGCCCGTGCTGCGATCGCCGACAATCAGGTGCAGGCGGAGGCTCACCATGTGGATATCCGTCTCAACGCCAACGGGCATTCGACGCCGCTTGATGCCACCGACGCTTCCGCGGCTGATGCCGAGTCGGCGCGGAATCTCTACATCAAGGCGGATGCCGATGCCATGCAGACGGCGGTCAAGAATCTGGTGGAGAACGCCATTCACTATTCGCCCGAGCACACCACGGTGGCCGTGGATGTCGCGGAGCGCAATGGCAAGGTCACCATTCGCGTGGTCGATCAGGGCATCGGCATTCCCGAAGAGTCCTTGGACCGTATCTTCGAGCGTTTCTACCGCGTCGACCCTGCGCGTTCGCGCCAGACCGGTGGTTCGGGGCTGGGACTCGCCATCACCAAGCACTGCGTGCAGGAAAATGGCGGACGCATCTCCGTGTGGTCCCGTGAAGGCGAGGGGTCGACGTTCACCATCGAATTGCCCGCTGCCGAGCTCGACCCTGAGCCCGCTGCCGAGCCTGAGTCCGACCCCGTCGTTGAGCAGGAGCCTGCCCCCGAGGAGGAGTCGGTGCAGCAGGGGAGTCTTTCAACTGTCTCCGCTGTGGATTCCATCGCTGTGGATTCCTCCGCTTCCGGGCCCGCATCGCCGGTGCCCGATGATGATGCCGGCGGAAAGATGACGGAATCGGCGTCCTGAACGGCTGGTCTCGCTTTTCTGACAGATCTCAGTCGGAAGGCCGGCTCACAGGCAGAATCTTCCAAGCGCTGAAGAAGCGTCGATTTGTCAGGAACCCCGCTCATGGCGAGGCCCGGCGAACGCCACAGTCCGATGTGCGCGGGCGGCGATTGCGGAGATCATGACTTGGCAGGGTGTTTTCGCAAATTCTCTTCATGTAGCGCATACTAATAAATTACGTACTTTAGGCAAACGGCAGGAGAACGAAGAGGGGATGGCTACGATGGTATCTGAGAATTTTGCGCTTACCCGACCGGGTACATACCCGAGAAAGGCCACTATGACACGTATTCTTATCGTCGAAGACGAGGAATCCTATCGCGAACCATTGGTCTATCAACTTACACGCGAGGGGTATGACGTGTCTGCTGCGGCCACCGGTGAGGAGGGCTTGGAACTGTTCACCAAGGGTGGCATCGACATGGTGTTGCTTGATCTGATGCTGCCGGGCATTGACGGCACTGCGCTGTGCCGTCGTATCCGCGAACAAAGCCGTGTGCCGATTATCATGCTCACGGCCAAGAGCGCGGAGATCGACAAGGTGGTCGGACTGGAGATCGGTGCCGACGATTATGTGACCAAGCCGTACTCGTTCCGCGAGCTGTTGGCGCGCATCCGTGCCGTGTTGCGCCGCAATCAGTCCACCGCCCAGTCCACCGGTGCCGTGGATGATGATATTCCGCTGGTATGCGGGGACATTTCCATGCAGGTCGGCCAGCATCAGGTCACCGTGCGCGGCGAGACCGTGTTCTTCCCGCTCAAGGAGTTCGAGCTGCTCGAGTACCTGATGCAGAACAAGGGACGTGTGATGACCCGCCATCAGCTCATCGATCGCATCTGGGGCTCCGATTACGTCGGCGATACGAAGACGCTTGACGTGCACGTCAAGCGTGTGCGCTCCAAGATCGAAGAGGACCCGGCTCATCCCAAGTATCTGACGACCGTGCGCGGACTCGGCTACAAAATCGACAAGCCCACGGAGTGAAACAAAGTACGGAAACTACACATGCTTCGTGTAGTTTCAAATATGCTCGAGTGTTCATCTTCTGTTTACTGATTTCGGTTTTGGCCCCTCTCAATGGCTAATACTCTAGTAAATGTCATGAGTTGACCGGGTGGGTTTTCCTGCCCGAGATTTACTGATAGAGGGAATAAGAAACATCATGCAGAAGAACATTCTCGTTCGCTCCCTTGCCGCTCTGTCCGGCATCGCGATGCTCGCTACTGTCGCTGCCTGCGGCGACAACACTGCCTCCACTGGCAACAACTCTTCTTCCACCGATTCCGCTACCAAGGCCGAGCCGGTCTCCGGCGACTTCCAGGGCGCTGGCGCTAGCTCCCAGCAGGCTGCCGTCGAAGCTTGGATCGCCGGCTTCCAGGGCACCAACCCTGACGCCAAGATCGCCTACAACCCGACCGGTTCCGGCGCTGGCGTGACCACCTTCCTGACCGGTGCCACCGCTTGGGCCGGCTCCGACAAGGCCCTGTCCGATGACGACATCGAGAAGTCCAAGGCTGTCTGCGCCTCCGGCCAGGCCTTCGACGTCCCGGTCTACATCTCCCCGATTGCCATCGTCTTCAACCTGAAGGGCATCTCCGACGCCGGCAAGCACATCAACCTCGATGCTGCTACCGCCGCCAAGATCTTCGACGGCAAGATCACCACTTGGAACGACCCGGCCATCCAGGACCAGAACGAGGACCTCAAGCTGCCGAGCACCCCGATCACCGTTGTGCACCGCTCCGACAAGTCCGGCACCACCCAGAACTTCGTCTCCTACTTCAAGGATCAGGCTCCTGACGCTTGGACCTACGACCTCTCCGAGAACTGGCCGAACGAGGTTGGCCAGGGCGCCAAGGGCACTTCCGGTGTGATTTCCACCGTCAAGCAGGCCGACGGCACCATCGGTTACGCTGACTTCTCCCAGGTTGGCGACCTCGGCACCGCCGCCATCAAGGTCGGCGACTCCTACAACGAGATCTCCGCTGAGGCTGGCTCCAAGGTCATCGGCGACTCCGAGCTTGACGACACCGCCAAGGGCGACAACCGTGTGGTTGTGAAGATTAACCACGCCACCGAAGCCGAGGGTGCCTACCCGATCGTGCTGGTCTCCTACGACATCGTTTGCCCGGCCTACAAGGACGCCAAGCAGGGCGAGTTCGCTAAGGCATGGCTGACCTACGTCACCTCTGAGGAAGGCCAGAAGGCCGCTCAGGATGCCGCTGGCTCCGCTCCGCTGCCGTCCAGCCTGACCTCCCAGATCAGCAAGTCCATCGAGGCCATCAAGACCAAGTGACTCACGGCGGTTGCACAACCGCATGATTCATTGATTCAGGATAACTGAAAAACGACCAATTCATTGGTCTGAAACTTTGAGCCGCAGTCGTAGTAAACGGCTGCGGCTCAAAGCGGGTAAAGGACATGTTTCCCACATGGCTCAGCTCGCAATCGTTTTTGTCAATTCCTTCATATAAGGAGAATCCGTGAGTTCGCAAGACAAAACGGCTCTCGCACCCACAGGCGGAAAAACCGCCGATAAGGTGTTCCGCGGTGTGGCGTATGGCTGCGGCATCCTGATTCTTGTGGTGCTTGCCGCCGTATTCCTCTTCCTCTTCTTCCGCGCATGGCCGCTCATCGGTGGCGATCAGGCCGCGAACAATGAGACTGTTTCCAACTTCACCGGTGGCAAGGCGAACAATTTCTGGGGTTATGTGCTCCCGCTGTTGTTCGGCACCGTGCTGGTCTCCATCCTCGCCCTGATCATCGCCTTCTTCGTTTCCATCGGCATCGCACTGTTCATCTCGCACTATGCGCCTAAGAACATCGCCACTGGTCTGAGCTATGTGGTGGATTTGCTCGCCGCAATTCCTTCCGTAATCTACGGTCTGTGGGGCGGCCTGATTCTGGTTCCCGCCATTTACCCGTTCTGGGACTGGGTGGCCAACCACCTTGGCTGGATTCCGATTTTCGCAGGTCCTGCCGCCAACCCGCAGCGTACCGTGGGTACGGTCGCCGTGGTGCTCGCCGTCATGGTGCTGCCGATTATCACCTCCATGTCGCGTGATATCTTCCTCCAGACGCCGTCCCTGCAGCAGGAAGCTGCATATGGCCTCGGCGCCACCAAGTGGGAGATGATCAAGCTCGCCGTGATTCCGTTCGGCAAGTCCGGTATCGTGTCCGCCTCCATGCTGGCTCTCGGTCGTGCACTCGGTGAGACCATGGCCGTCTTGATGATTCTGTCTCCTGGCCTCAGCTACTCCATCAAGCTGCTGCAGGCTTCCCAGAGCCAGACCATCGCAGCCAACATCGCCGCGCAGTACCCTGAAGCCAACGACCTCGGCGTGTCCGTGCTGATTGGAACCGGTTTGATCCTGTTCCTCATCACCTTCGTCGTGAACTTCGTGGCTCGTAAGATCACTGAGAAAGCGGGTGCCTGATGGCTGAAGCAACCAAGAAGAAGAACCTTGACGGCGCGCCCGTCATTGACTTCGACAAGTTCCGCCCGACCCGTTCCTCCGAGCAGGCTCGTAAGATCAAGGACTACGTGATGACCGGTATCATCGCGCTGGCCTTCGTCATCGCCTGCATCCCGCTGGTTTCCGTGCTGTGGACCACCATTGTCAACGGTGCGAAGCGTCTGAACCTGAACTTCCTCGGTTACAACATGACCGGTGTGGTCGGTGGTAACCCGACCCCGTCCGGTGGCTACGGTGGTGTTCTCCACGCCATCATCGGTACGCTTGAGATCACTGCTGGTGCAATGGTCATCTCCATCCCGATCGGCATCATGTGCGCCGTATACCTGGTTGAGTACGCGCACGGCGGCAAGCTGGCCATGACCATCTCGCTGCTTGTCGATGTGATGAGTGGTATTCCTTCCATCGTCGCTGGTTTGTTCGCATTCTCGATGTTCACCATCGTGTTCGGACCTGGTACCATCAACGGTTTTGAAGGTTCTGTGGCATTGTCCCTGCTGATGCTGCCGACCGTGGTCAAATCCTGTGAAGAGATGCTGAAGATCGTTCCGAACGATCTTCGTGAGGCTTCCTTGGCTCTGGGTGTCACCAAGCAGCGCACGATCACCAAGATCGTTCTGCGTACCGCTCTGCCAGGCATCGTCTCCGGCTGCATCCTCGCCATCGCACGTGTGATTGGTGAGACTGCACCGTTGCTGATGACCGCAGGTTACATCGCCAGCACCAACGTGAACCTCTTCTCCGGCCAGATGACCACCCTTCCTGTGTACGTCTATCAGGAATACTCAAAGCTCAACGCCAACTGCCCGGCTGGTGCCGACGCCACCTGCGTCACCACCATTCCTATGGAACGTTCCTGGGCCGCCGCACTTGTGCTGATCATCATCGTGCTGCTCTTGAACTTGATCGGCCGTCTGGTCGCCAAGGTCTTCGCAGTCAAGACCGAGCGCTAAACCGTTCAACAATAAGGAATAAGGAAACATCATGGGACAACGTATTGACGTCAACCACGAGAACATCTACTACGGTGACTTCCTTGCTGTGGAAGATGTGAACATCAACATCGAGGCCAACAAGGTCACCGCGTTCATCGGCCCCTCTGGCTGCGGCAAGTCCACCGTGCTGCGCACCCTGGATCGTATGCACGAGCTCATCCCCGGCGCTCACGTTGAGGGCGAGGTCCTGCTCGAAGGCAAGAACCTGTACGACAAGGACGTGGATCCTGTGTCCGTGCGTCGTGACGTCGGCATGGTCTTCCAGCGCCCGAACCCGTTCCCGACCATGTCCATCCGCGAGAACGTGCTCGCCGGTGTCCGTCTGAACAACAAGCACCTGAGCAAGTCCGACGCTGATGACCTGGTTGAGTGGGCTCTGCGCGGCGCCAACCTGTGGAACGAAGTCAAGGATCGTCTGGACAACCCGGGCATCGGCCTTTCCGGTGGTCAGCAGCAGCGTCTGTGCATCGCCCGCGCTGTAGCTGTGCACCCGCAGGTCGTGCTGATGGATGAGCCTTGCTCCGCCCTTGACCCGATCTCCACTCTGGCCGTTGAGGATCTGATCAACGAGCTCAAGGACGATTACACCATCGTGATCGTGACCCACAACATGCAGCAGGCCGCCCGTATCGCCGACTACACCGCCTTCTTCAACCTGAAGGCCGTTGGCCAGCCCGGTCACCTCGAATACTTCGCCGACACCACGACGATGTTCAACAACCCGCAGAACGAAGAGGCCGAGCGTTACATCTCCGGCCGCTTCGGCTGATCGATCCTGCGCGCGGCCCACGCGGCTGTACGCAGGATGTGCCTGAGCGTGGCGTTGACCGCGTAAAGCCGATAAAGACCGCCCGTGAGGCGGTCTTTTTGTTTCTAACCCGCAACGATTCTGCCGATCCTCGCCTTAGTCTGGCGCAATTATGCCGTTGATACAGTTTTGTTGGCAGAATCGTTGCTTTTGGGGCTTCACTAAGCGCAACGATTCTGCCTATTACCGACCCATTCTGCTGCAATTAAGCCATTCCGTTCGTCAACGTGGGAGAATCGTTGCTTCAACTCGCAGGCAAATCGCAGATAACATAGCCCACAGCTGAACCTGCCGTCCTCGTATGCGAGGACAATCAGCATATGTATGAGTTTTTCAGCGAGCCTAGCCGCAGTAACATCATGCGCCACGACGCATGGGAGGTTAATCAAGATATGCTGGCGCGCTGCCGCGAGCTCAACAAGCGCGTCGGTCGGAGTCTGGTATATTGCCTGACCACAGCGCTGGCGCTTATGGGGCGTCAGGCTCCGCAAACTTGCACTGTCGACGCCAACGTGCTGCATATCGTATTCCCGGAGCCGAAGCAGGTGCGCAATTATGCCGGTGCTGTGAGCCACTCCTGGAAACCGCTGAATAATGCCGGTGCGATAATCACCATCGCTGGCGTGCGATGTACCTCTCCTGCGGCCACATTCGTGCATATCGCCTCATGCTGTTCGCTGGAGGATCGTATTCTTCTTGCCGATTCGCTGATGTGCCGCGATCAGAAACTCAGACGAGCCACGCCTCAGGATTTGGAAGCTTTTGTCGCGTCTGCCAAGGGCGCGTCCGGTGTCCGCGAGGCGCAATGGGCGCTGAAACTTGCCTGCCCTAATACTGATTCGCCCGCTGAAGGACGTATGAGGCTGAAGGGCAGGGCGTACGGCTTGCCCGAGTGCGTGGCGAATTCCGCAATCGACCATGACGGTCCCGAGGCATGTTTCATTGACATGGGTTGGCCCGAATATCGCGTAGGCATGGAGTATCAGGGCATGCACCATCAATACCAACACGTGCAAGACACGATGCGCAATAATGTGATGCTCGCGCATGATTGGAAAGTGTTCCAAGCGTACGCGCAGACGCTTGACGGCGCTGTCGCTGAATCGAGGTTCTTCGGCCAGGTATCTTCGGCGTTGCACCGTGCGGGTTCAGATCATGTGTTTACGTGGGATCCTGTGCCATTGGAGAAGCTGGCAGGTCCGCGCCCGCGCTCGAACCGAAGCTAATTTGGACTTATTAGTTTGTGCAACAGCAACGATTCTGCCATGACGGACGATGATGTACTGCAATGAAGCCGATTCGCTCGTTAGTTTGGCAGAATCATTGCGGTTGTTGCTGTATCGCCCGCAACGATTCTGCCGTGCAGGCTGATTGATTAACACAATCATGCCGATTCATAGGATTCGTCGGTAGAATCGTTGTTTTTGATGGGATATGACAGCAACGATTCTGCCAATCCTCGCCCAGTCTGGCGCAATTATGCCGATTGGCTTGGTTGCCTGGCAGAATCGTTGCTGTTGATGCATTATGAAGTGCAACGATTCTGCCATGGCGGGTTATGACTTACTCTGATTAAGCCAATCTGCCAGCTGCTTTGGCAGAATCGTTGCGGTGCGATTACATCACAGCGTGGCGGCGTACTGCGCCACCGAAGCGGTGACTTCCTTGAGATAGTCGAGCGAACGACGCCAATGGCCGGGGACTTCGATCGAGTGGTTGGCATCCGGATACTCATGCACGTGCGGGGTCAGTGCATTCGCGCGCGTACGGTCGTAGAACGGGTCTGCAGTGCCGGCGCAAATCAGCGGCGCAGGGCCGTTGTAACGGCTGACTCGGGCATGTGAATCGCCGGCATGTTCGGAGCGAATCGCCTGCGCTGCCTCTTCCACGCTCGGCGCTTCGGGCTCGCCAACGATGTCATCGCCGACGGCGGGCACAGGAATCACACGCGCCGACGGGTCAAAGTCGGCGTGATGCAGCACCGGAGTAAGCAATACAAACGGCAGACCATAGTGAGATGCCACATGCGGATAGGTCATCGTCGTCAGCGATTTGCCGATCAGCAGCAGTCGCGGCGCGCGGGCAGGCGAGGCAGGGCCATCGGCGCCGGATGCATTGCGCACTGATGCGACCCAAACGTCGATGGCATCATTGAGTACAGGAATTACGGTGGACAGGTCGTCCGAAGCATTGCGCACATTCATGCGATCGATGCGCCAGCCGTTCTCCGCCAATGCCTGGGCAGCCCAATACAATAGCGGACGATCGCAGTTGTAACCAGTGCCGGGCATCAGCAGCACGCGCCCGTGCTCGTGCCCCGGTTTGACTGTGTTCTTTCTCCATGAAGTGATGCTGACTTCCACCGGTGTCTGTGCCATGTTCCCCTTCTTTCGGCCGCTTATCTGCGATTGTCAGTCTACGCTTTTCCGCTAACTGCATTCGCTGAATCCGACGGCAGTGTTTTCGCGATATATGCACCGGTTATAATCGACGATGGTTCTGATCGGGTGACTGCGTCGAACGCGCGCGGACAGGTCGATCAGGGCGAGTCGCAATTCTCGCCGGGGTGACCATGTCCAGCACGACAAGCAAATCAGACGATTGGCCGTATTGACGTTTATGCGTCTGTGTCGGCGCCACGCATCGACGTCTCTCGCTTGCCGGCGAACGGCGAAACCCCGCACAACCCAAGGAAGTAGAGAGTAATGGAGAAGTTCTTCCATTTGAAGGAGAACGGCACGACCGTCTCGACTGAGATCCTGGCCGGCCTCACCACCTTCTTCGCGATGGCGTACATCATCGTCGTCAATCCGCAGATTCTGTCCCAGACCGGTATGCCGTGGGGAGGCGTGTTCCTCGCCACCATCATCGCGGCCATCATCGGCACCTTGGTCATGGGCCTGTTCGCCAACGTGCCGTACGCGCAGGCGGCCGGCATGGGCCTCAACGCATTCTTCACCTATACCGTGTGCTTCGGCCTGGGCTTCACCTGGCAGCAGACCATGTGCATGGTGTTCCTGTGCGGTCTGATCAACATCATCATCACGGTCACCAAGATTCGCAAGATGATCATCCTGGCCATCCCGGTGGTGTTGCAGCAGGCCATCGGCGGCGGCATCGGCCTGTTCGTGGCATACGTGGGCATGCTGAACGTCGGCCTGATCAAGTTCACGCCCGGCGATCCGAAAGCCGCCGCCGCTGGCGGTGCCGTGGCCGCCACGCCTGGTCTTGCCACCTTCAACGACAAGGTGCTGTGGGTGTTCCTCATCGGCCTGCTGCTGGCCGTCGTATTCACGGTGATGAAGGTCAAGGGCGGTCTTCTGCTGGCCATCGCCATCACCACCGTGGTGGGCATCCCGTTCGGCGTGACCAACTTCGGTTCCTCGATGTCCATCTCCGAGACCTTCTCCCAGCTGCCGCAGACCTTCGGCGCGATCTTCTCCGCCGATGGCTTCCCGGCGCTGTTCTCCGATCCCGCCAAGCTGCCGCTGGTGATCGTGACCATCTTCGCGTTCTCCATGTCCGATACGTTCGACACGCTCGGCACCTTCATCGGCACCGGTCGCCGCACCGGCATCTTCTCCCTGGAGGACGAGAAGGCGCTGGAGAACGGCCATGGCTTCTCCTCCAAGATGGACAAGGCCCTGTTCGCCGACTCCATCGCCACCTCGATCGGTGCCATCTGCGGTACCTCCAACACCACCACCTACGTGGAGTCCTCGGCTGGCATCGCGGCCGGTGGCCGTACCGGCCTGACTTCGGTGGTCGTGGCGGTCTGCTTCGCGCTGTCCGCGTTCCTAGCCCCGGTGGTCTCCGCTGTGCCGTCCGCCGCCACCGCCGGTGTACTGGTGCTGGTGGGCTGCATGATGGCCGCTTCGCTCAAGGAGATCAACTGGGCGGACATCGACGAGGCCATCCCGGCGTTCTTCGCGGCCGTGTTCATGGCCTTCTCCTACTCCATCTCCTACGGCATCGCCGGCGGCTTCATCATGTACTGCATCGTGAAGACCTGCAAGGGCAAGGCCAAGGAGGTCCATCCGATGCTCTGGATCGTCTCCGCGCTGTTCATCCTGGACTTCGTGTGCATGGCGATTCTGTGACGGGCTTGGCAAGCCTATGATTCGGGCAGGTCGATCCGCTGGGTCGGCCTGCCCGTTTGTTTTGGCGGCACATCCGCAACGATTCCGCCATTGCCGAGCGGAGATTGGCGGTATTGCGTCAATCAATCGGCCTGCATGGCAGAATCGTTGCACTGTATGATGGGTCAGCCGCAACGATTGTGCCAAGCGTTCGGCTGGATTGGCTTGACTCCGTAGATTATTGGGATTCGATGGCAGAATCGTTGCTATTGCGACACGCCGATGTGATGGGCGACGGCTGCTTTGTCCGCGACCGACCGTAGTCTATCCACTCGTAAACCACAGACCGTTGGTTGAGGTGCGCGCAAACGCACTTCCGAAGTTTGGTTCGCCAAGCCAGCGCAGGTTGAGAGATATGCGTCCGATAAGGACCGAAGCGGATACGCTTCATGATGTATTGCTCTGCCTGTGCGCAGGGCTTTTTTATTGCCCAGCCGAGTGTTCCGATTTCAGATCAATGGCCGATTTAGGAAGGAACGCCATGAAGAGGCCCGAAAAGGAAGCGGTGGTCGCTCAGCTTACGGAACAGTTCCGTAACGCTGATGCTGTCTACCTGACCGAGTACCGCGGGCTTACCGTTCCGCAGGTTTCCGAACTGCGCGAAAAGCTAGGCCGCGATACTTCCTACACTGTGGCTAAGAACACGCTGGCGCGCATCGCCGCCAAGGAAGCGGGCATTGAGGGTCTCGACGACCTGCTCAAGGGCCCGACCGCCATCACCTTCGTGAAGGGCGACTTCATCGAGGCTGCGAAGACGCTGCGTGATTTTGCCAAGACCAACAAGGCTCTCGTGATCTCGGGCGGCTATGCCGATGGCACCGTCTACGACGCCGAGGGTGCCAAGAAGCTTGCCGACCTTATGTCTCGCCCGCAGCTGCTCTCCAAGTTCGCTGGAGACCTCAAGGCCACGACTGCCAAGGCCGCATACCTGTTCGTCGCTCTGCCTACCAAGGCCGTGCGTACGATCGATGCTCTGCGCGAGAAGCAGGAAAAGGCAGCTTGATTCCCATGCGGCTCGCCGCATGAACAATTCGGAAAACAAATACAACATTGAGACGGTAAGGCCGCCGAGTCGTGCAGGCCGCCGCCAGAATGAAAGGAAGCCATCATGGCTAAGTACACCAACGAAGAGCTCCTGGAAGCTTTTGGTGAAATGACCCTCGTCGAGCTCTCCGAGTTCGTCAAGGCCTTCGAAGAGAAGTTCGACGTCGAGGCCGCTGCCCCGGTCGCCGCTGTCGCTGCCGCTCCGGCTGCTGGCGCTGCTGCTGAGGAAGAGGAGAAGACCGAGTTCGACGTCGTCCTGACCGCTGTCGGCGACAAGAAGATCCAGGTCATCAAGGCTGTCAAGGCCATCACCAACGCTGGCCTGGCTGACGCCAAGGCTATGGTTGACGGCGCTCCGAAGGCCATCCTCGAGAAGGCCAAGAAGGAAGACGCCGAGAAGGCCAAGGCTCAGCTGGAAGAGGCTGGCGCCACCGTCGAGCTCAAGTGATTTGTGCGGCTTGAGCCGCGAATCAACAGCTTGTGAAACCCCGCATCTGAGCAATCAGGATGCGGGGTTTCTTGTATTTCTTGATTTGTGCGCGATGAAACTATCGGCCTATTGGCCTGGCGGTTTGGGCACTGTCGGTTTGGACACTGAGGGGAATACGCTGCGGGTCAGACGCTAGTCTGACTAGACGCTGTGGATTTCCCCGTTGACTGACGGAAATACAACGGAATTATGTGGTCTCTCCATCAGCTAACGTCTTATTCCCCGTCAGCAACGTTATATCTCCGTCAGTCAGTCTCCGTCAGTTGACGAGGGGAATAGAGCCTTTCGACAAAACCGGGCGATTCTTCTCGTTATAATTCGCGGAAAATCAGCACAAGATGACACAATTGCACGTAATGTGGTCAGTAGTGTGTTTAGGAAGGCGGTCATGGTGAGCGAGTGGACGGTGCGGATCAATGGAGTTGATCAGGTCAGCGTCAAACCTGGCGAGAGCTTGGAGATTGGTCGTAAGCCATTGCGCCCGCTTGCCGCCAATGGCCGCACCCGTCTGGATGTGGTCGACCAGACCAAGTCGATGTCGAAACGTCACGCATTGTTCTCGGTGCAGGAGAATGGTTCGGCATGCGTGCGCGATCTTGGTTCCACCAACGGTTCATATGTGGTGCGTGACAACGGGGATTTGCTCCGTCTGCCGGCGAATGCCGATTTTCTCCTGCCTGTCTCACCGATGCGTATGCAGTTCGGTGATGTTCCTGCCGACTTCATCCGTATCGACGAGCCTGTTGACGCGGAATCCAGCCAGCCGGTGCCGGATCTCTTCGGCTATGCCACGTCCGATGCACCGCAGGAGCCGGATGCCGCGGACATGTCGGTGGACGATATTCTCGATTTGCGCGCAGGGGAGCCTACCGCCATATTCAGCGCGGATAGTGTGAAGCGCAAAGTCAACGAGTTGGAGCTGGGCAGTCTCAATATCGTGCAACTCAACCATCAGCCCGAAGAACCACTCTCGCCGCGTGATTTGTTTGCCGATGCCGAAGCGCAGCAGCAAGCCGCTGCACAGGAGCCCGTGGAGCCGGAGACGCCCGCTGAGAGCGAACAGCCCAAGTCCGCGTTGCGTCCGGGTATCCGCATCTCCGGGTTGGTTCCGGTGGATGCGATCGCCCATCCTGCGCATTTGGCGGAACAGTCCTCATCGGACCATACTGAATCGGTCCATGCCGAACCAAACAATGCCGAGCCAGTGGACCAGACGACGATCGTACCGGACCCGTCGCCCGAATCAACGGCAACGCAGTCTGCGGAACAGGGGAGCGGCCCCGCCCAGGATGCCACGTTGAGCGCATCCGCAAGCGAGAGTGACAGTGACACAGCAGTGCCGGAATCGACTCCCGCAGACGGGGAGTCTGCCGAACGGTCCGCGCAAACCAGTGCTGAGCAGACCAGTACTGCACAGGCCTACACTGAGCAGTCCAGTGCCGCGCAGTCCAGCGATGAGCAGACCAGCAATCCGCAGGCAGGCGATGGCCAGACCACGAATGCCACGGAGACCACGGATGGCGCGACGCACGCTACCAATCCGTCGCTGGTGTTCGAGCCTATTGTCATGCCGGGCGACGATACCGCTGGCGATGGCGCGACCCATGCGGATGGCTCTGGTACTGTGAGCGCCGCCGGGCAGACGGGT
Organism: Bifidobacterium sp. UTBIF-68; assembly: GCF_006408855.1. Lineage (NCBI taxonomy): Bacteria > Bacillati > Actinomycetota > Actinomycetes > Bifidobacteriales > Bifidobacteriaceae > Bifidobacterium > Bifidobacterium sp. UTBIF-68. The sequence goes on from NZ_JFAN01000030.1 coordinate 29,891, forward strand.
ACGGATACCGCATTTGCCGGAGCCGCAGCAGGTGCCTCGGAATATGCCGCAGCCAACACGTACACCCCCGCATTCGAGCCGGGGTCGGTGTTCGACAAGGTGGCGAAGGGTGAGCTGAAGGCACAGGAGCCGGTGGTGGAAGTCGATGGGTACAATTCCAACGATGCCCAAACCACGCAGGACTTCTCGGTGCAATTCGAGATCGCACGCCGTCCCGAATTGCTGGCGTTTCTCGCGATGAACCCATATCTGTACGATGACATGTACGCTTGGCTTGCCGCCCGCGGCGAAGCTGATATCGATGAAGCTCTGGCCAACAACAAGGGCTATCAGGAATACCGCGAAGCGGTCGGAAAGTGAGCCGGGAGATGACTCAAACGCAGGATCAGCAGAATCCACAGAATCAGCAGAATCCACAGAATCAGCAGGAACATCAGGCACAGCAGAACGAGCGGACGGCCAGCACCATGATCGGACTGAACCGTATCCGCGGTTGGCGGGACAAGTACCGTGCCATGCTCGCACCGTCGCCGCTGGAGGACGTGAACCAGCTGGTGGCCAAACTGGACATGACCCATGCCCATCCGTCCGGAATCGCCCAGCTGTTCGCATCAGGCCACGTCCGCCTGGATTCCTTGTTCCGTGATACCGGCATGCTCAAGGCGGCGGAACGCCATCTCACCCGAGTGCTCGACGATCAGACGGCCAAGCGCCGAATCTCCGGCGTGGCGGAGCTGTCGATGGCGGTGGGCGTAGCCACATGGAACGGCAACGCGCTGCCGGTGCTGCTGTATCCAGTGACCGTCTTCCTACCCAAAGAAGGCTCCGCGCCCTCCATCCAGTTCGCCGGTCGCGTCACGCTGAACAGCACATTCGTCAATGTGCTGCGCGAGCAGCGCGTGTATCTGGACGAGGATGCGCTGTTCGACGGATCCAGCTATGACAGCGGTACGCCTGAGACCTCCGCGATGTTCTCCCGGATTGCCGCCGAGGCGCATGAGGCTATCGCCGATTTCGCCATCGAACGCCATATCGTGCTGGGCTGCTTCATGGATCCCAACTCATTGATCGTGTCAGAAAGCCAGCAGTTCATCGACCAGCTGGAGAACGGTGCAACCGGCAATGTGCTGTTGGATGCGCTCGCTGGTGACGAGCAGGCGCAGGCGTCGCTCAGAGATGCGAATCCGCCACAGTACAGTCCGTTCGATTCCGATCCGCATGCCGAATTCGCGGTCGGGGATGTGGACAACACCGTACGGTACGCGGCGGATCTGGCAGCTGCCGGTCACAGCATCGTAATCGATGGCAGCTTCCCCAAGGGGGCTGCCGAGCAGGCCGTGGCTATCGCGTCCCGCTGCCTGATGAGCGGACGCTCCGTGCTGTACGTGCCCGGAGTCACCGAGCAGAAGCGTCGCTTCATCCAGGCCGCATCGGCTCATGAGCTCAAGGCGCAGCTGCTTGACGTCTCGGATGAGCACGCCAATGCGGCCATCGACAAGCAGCTCATCGCAGCGGTCGGCTTCCAGCCGGGCGTGGCAACCCAGCGTTTCGACCAGCTGGCCGACGAGCTGGTGGGGGTACGCTCCCGACTGACCCGATACCTTGGCGATCTTCACGGCGTCAGCGACAAGTGGAACGTCTCCGCATATGAGACCATCCAGAATCTGGCGCGTATCTCCGTACTGCCCACGCATCCCGCCACCCATGTGCGCCTGCGCGAGCAAAGCGCGCTTACCGTCGGCTCCGACATGGAGGCGTGGATCAGCAAGCTTGAGCGTGCGGGAGAACTCGGCGAATTCGCCATCGGCCCCGAAGACACGGCCTGGTACAAGGCGAATCTGACCACTGAGGATCAGGCCATCGATGCGTATCGGCGTGTGGATGACCTGCTGCGCCGCTATCTGCCTGCCACGCGCGAGCAGGTGAAGCGCACGGTGCAGACGTGCGGATTCCCTGTACCCGCCACCGCACGTGAGTGGGAGCGTCAGGTGACGGTGCTCAAGAACCTCAGGCGTGTGCTTGATGTCTTCCAGCCGGAGATTTTCGAGCGGGACATCGATGCGATGATTCAGGCCACGATGTCCAAGGCGCAGCGCAAGTCCGAGGGGAGCGGCATGGGCTTCTGGGAGCGTCGCCGCCATATCAAGGAAGCAAAGTCCCTGTTGCGGGTCGGCGCCCAGGTGGAGGATCTGCATGAGGCGCTGAAGGTCGTGGCCAAGCAGGGGGAGCAGTGGCGCCAGTTCGTGCCTCACGGCGGCTGGCCGGTGCTGCCCACCAAGCTGGACGACATCATCACCACGCTTGATGGGCTGCTGGGCAACATGACCTCCCTGGACACCGTGCTGGCCACCACGCCTACCGGCGGCAATCTGGAGACCGTCGATTTCAACACGGTCGAAGCGCGCCTGAAAGCGCTGCTCGACGATCGCAAGGCATTGGATACCCTGCCCGAACGTTGCCGTCTGGAACAGGACCTCGCAGCGGCTGGCCTGACTGAATTGGTCAATGACCTGACCATTCGGCATGTCGGCGTCGATCAGGTTCGCGGCGAACTGCAGCTGGCATGGTGGACCACGGTGTTCGACGACATCGTTCGCTCGTCCGCAATCATCTCGAATCAGGATGGGTCTGCGTTGCAGACAGCATCCGACCGGTTCGCGCAAGTCGATGTGGAGCACGTGCGCTCCATCGGGCCGATGGTGGCGCAGGAATCGATGCGCCGGCTGTGCGACATGCTGTTCTCCCGCACGCAGGAAGCCAATCAGCTGCACACCGTGCTCGCGGGACGCGGGCATGTGACGCTCAGCCGAATCCGCCGCGACCATCCGGAGATCCTGGCTGCGGCCAAGCCGATCATGGTGGCGGCGCCGGGTACCCTGGCCGCTCTCACGGAGCCGGGCGTGCTCGCCGACGTGGCCATTCTCGATGCATGCGCGCATATCCCGTCAATCGAACTACTGTCCATCCTGGGACGTGTGCGCCAGGTGGTGGTGATCGCCCATTGTGCAACGGTCACCAGCGAATCGGTCAAGGAACTGATTGGCATGCTGCCACATGTCACAGTGGTGGCTCAGCCATGCTGCCGTGCGCCACGGTTGGCTGCATTTCTGGAATCCGAGGGATACGGGCCCGTCGATTACGACGTGGCTACGGAGCCGGCCACCGGTTCGGTCCGGTTCCACCGCATCGAGGCCAATGGCGTACCCGTGATGTCAACCGGTCTCGTGGAGTCCAGTCAGCAGGAGATCGACGAAGTCGTGCGTCTCATCACCGAGCGCGCCTCCAGCTTCACCGTGGTGCCTTCCCGCTACATCCTCGCCGTCGTGGTGATGACGGACGTGTTCCGTACGCGTCTGGGAGCCGAACTCAAGTCGCTCGCTTCCAAGAACAAGCCGATGGGGCGCTTCCTGCGTCATGTGCGGTTGGTGCCGTTGCGCGATGTATCGGGTACGCAGGCCACGGACGTGATCATTTCGATGTGCTACGCCAAGACCGTGCACGGCCGTCTGCTGCAGCAATTCGGAGTGTTGGAAAGCGACGGGGGTCGCGGCATGCTCTTGGACGCTCTGGCGCTTGCCGACCGCAATCTTGACATCGTTTCCGCCTTCGGCCCGGAGGACATGGATGACGAGCGCCTGCATCAGGCAGGCCCGAGATTCCTGAAAACGGTGCTGTCGTGGGCAGGTCAGATGGATGAGCGTCCGGTGCTGCCGGTGCGCTCCGTGGCTGGCGGCAATGTGCTGTTCAACGATCTTGCCGATCGTCTGCGTGCACGTGGCCTTGATGCTGTGGTGGATTACGGTTTTGACAAGGGCGTGAAGATCCCGCTCGTCGTAGGCTTGAAGGACAAGCCGTTCGCGTTGGCTGTGCAGACCGATGACGCCAATTTCATGTCGGTGCAATCCACTCGCCGCCGTCACCGTCTGAGCAGCCAGGACCTGATGTCGTTGGGTTGGAACGTCATGACGGTGTGGAGTGTGGCTGCCTTCGTCAATCCCGATAAGGAAGTCGAGCGTATCGTGACTCGTCTCGGCGAGATCTACCGCGAGGTGGCATAGGCATGGCTGAGTATTCGGCGAGCCGCCGAACCCCGCGTCAGCATAGGCGTGTGATCATGAAAGGCACTGAGCGGTTCGACGCCGATGGCGTCAAACTCGAGCCCGGTGACATGCAGACCGAGCAACAGCGCGACGCCGACGACGACAAGCGCATCCTGGGGGAGCTGCCGCCTCACTGGGCTGTGTTCAACGACAAGCGTTGAACTTCGCCCAGTGAGGCGGCCTTCGCGGGCGCTTGTGGTGCGCCCGCTCACTTCAGCGCATCACGGCTACGATCGCGCCGGCCTCCTGTGATTGCATGACGCGTACTGCTGCATCGGCCGGCATCGCGAATGATGCCTTGCGCTGCACTGTGCCATATCCGGATTCGGCATCCGGGTCCGCCTCGTTGACGCCCATCACCAGAGCGTCGTCGGCAAGCACGCATGTGGCGGCGGTGCCATACGACGGCGAAGTGTCCGTCTGAGTACCGTTCTCGTTGCTGCCCCCGTCGCTGGAATGGCCGCCGTCGGCGCATCCCAATGCTGACACCAGTTTCACACGATCGCCGGTTGCCAATTCGTCCAAGGCGCTGGCCAATCGCACTTCCACCACGGTGTTCCCCGGCGGCACCAGCGGAGCAGCCCTAGTCATCGATGTCAGCACCGGATCGCCGCCGCCGATATCGATATATGCGACATTTCCGATCAACTCGTCAATGGAGTCGGTCATGGATGCCGTCACTGCGACAACAGGGAACCGGATGACTTCCACATCGTCCGCTCCGATGATCTCGCCGCGCGCGATCGGCCGTGCGGCCACCGCCACCGGTGCCGTGCCGGTCTGTGACACCACCGCTTCAATCGCGAACAACAATGCCAAACCGGCGCACAGTGCGGCGGTGAGGCGCCGTGCTGCAAAAGAGGCCCGTCGGCGCCGCAATGAGCCGGTGGGCGGAATCCTGAATTTCGGCAATACAGAAAAGGTCACCATGCGAACATGGTGACCGTAGTGTCAGCGTCTTGGCAAGCCAAACCGACCTATGTGGTTCTAGCTTGCCGAGTTATCCACATAGTTTCACATCGTGGACATTACTTGGATGATTTGTCGGTACGGTAGAAACCGTGGCCTTTGAATTCGATCGGCACGGCCGAATACACCTTATGCACCTGCTCCTGAGAGCACTTCGGGCACACTGTGATCGGATCGTCGGAGAACGACTGCTGTTCGGTGAAATCGTAGCCGCAGTTCTTGCAGCGGTAATGATAAGTAGGCAACGGATTCCTCCACACACATACACAAGTTTTTTCCCGCATGACCCAGCGCCATGCCAAGCAACCGTTCATATCCTAGTCATTGCCCTGACACTTCGCCTTGGGAGCGCTGACGCTTCGTCTTGAGAGCACTGACACTTCGCTTCGGTGGGTCAGCCCCGGCAGCCGGTGGTCTCAAGGCCAATGCCGGGAATCAGTCGTCTGCGCGACGCCGAAGCCGCCGATATCCCGCCGGTGTGAGGACAGCGTCAGCCGGCACGTCATGCGGCTGGGTGGGCAGACGGCCGCCGGTCACCTCCCACGGCCAGCACACCGCGATCAGCAGGCAATCCTGCCGGCGTGCGGCCAGTGCACGGTCGTACCATCCGGCTCCGCGGCCAAGGCGGACGCCCTGCGAGTCCACGCCGAGGGCGGGCGCGATGACGACATCCGCCTGCTTGAGGGCGTCGGGAGGCAGCACGTCCGAACTCGGCTCGTCGGGCCGAAGATGGCCGGTGCCGCTCACTTCCTGCAGATCGTCCAGCGAACGGACAACGCTCCAGCCGATGTCGAGGCCGGAACCCAATCGCGGTACCAGAACCGTGCAGTCCTGCGTCAGCAGCCATGCCAGCAGCGGCCGTGTCTCGATCTCCGTGCCCATGGACACGTATGCCGCCACCGTCATATGCGGCCGGACCGTCAGTTCGGGCAGCTCGCGCACCAGGGCGCGTCCGGCGATGAGGCGCTCGTGGGAAGTGGTGCGCTTGCGCAGCGCCAGCGCGCGATGGCGCAATTCGCTCTTGGACGGTTCGCCGGCCGCCTGCGGATCCTCACGTGCGGAATTGTTGTCGCTCATATCGCACAACATATCGCACCTGGGGCATCATTCGTCATGCATCATTCGTCATGTCGATACGTGGCTACAATAAGGGCCGTGTCAGTTTTCCGATCCATCAAAGAAGCGCTTCACCCCGACAACCAGATTCGCATGCCCCGCCTGACCCATGCCGGTTGCCCTATCGTGCTGCGCCCGCTGACCATGGATGACGAGGATGCCTGGGATGAGGTCCGCTGGCGCAACAACGCATGGCTGGCGCCTTGGGAGTCGGGCGATCCGATGCATGGCGGATCCATCACGTTCAACCAATGGATTCAACGCCAGCGTCGCAACGAGCAGCATGGCATAGGCGCTTTGTTCGCCATCGAATACCAGATGCGCATCGTCGGGCAGATCTCCTTGGGTGCGATCTCCTACGGCTCGATGCGCACCGGTGTGGTCGGATACTGGGTCGACCAACGCTACGCGGGCCACGGCTTCGCCCCTATGGCGCTCGCCATGCTTGCCGACTGGGCGTTGACCGATCCGTTCGGTCCGGCTCTGCATCGTCTGGAAATCGCCATTCTGCCCGATAACGCGCGCTCGCTGGCGGTGGTGCGCAAAGTGGGTGCGCATCATGAGGGATTGCGCGAACGATACATTTATGTCAACGGTCAGTGGCGTGACCATGTGACCTTCGCGATGTTGGCCGAGGACGCCGGACAAGGGTTCACTGAGCGATTGCTGCATGGGTCGTCTGGTTCGACACGCCCGTAGCTGAACCTGCCAGTTCGTCGGTGGGTCTCCTATTCTTGACTCTATGGGTTACGAGTCACTAAGCACAGTTATCGTGCTGGTGATAGCGGTGATCGTAGTCGCCGTATGGCTGCCTGCGCGTACGGCCAACGGTATGAAGCGTGCAGCCGAACACCGGCAGGATCGCTACTCTCCCTCGCTGCGCATAGTGGAGGCGGCGGACGGCAGACGATTCGGCGATGTCAAGCCGCGTGAGGCGAAAGGGGCAGCAATGCCAGTATCTACAACGTCAGGAAAACTGACACCGGCGCATATCGCGCATGTGCGTGAACTGCGCAGGCAGTCCATCAGACGCCGTCAGATTCTTGTCGGTGCATTGCTTGCCTTAACGGTACTGGTGGTGGTGCTGGGTCTGGCGTTGCATTTCAGCCCGCTGTTCGCGTTGATTCCGTTCGCCCTGACGGTTGTGGTATTGGCTTTGGGCGCCAATGCGGCGCGTCAGGCCCGTGAATGGGAGCGTAAGGTGCGGCGCTATGAGCGCACGCATGCGCGTGCCCGTACGCCTCAGGTGACGCAGGACTCCAAGCGCGATCAGGCGACTGCCGAAGTGGCTGGCTCTCGGTCGGAATCCGCTGACCGCAGTGATGCCGGTGATTCCAAGGCCGCAGTCGTCGTGGATAAGGGTGTTCGGCGTCAGATGCCCGATGAGACCTCTACCGAAGTGATGGAACAACGCCAGATTCGTCGTGTGCTGCGTGCGGCGGAGGTCGAGCAGGCCAAAGCCAAGGCGGAGCGCGAACGTCAGCGCCGCGAGAACCAGTCCGAAGCGGTGGCCGAGGTGGCTTCGCTGCAGTCCTCGCCGTCAGCGGATTCGATTCATGCCGAGACGCCGGACCAAGCCGATGCACAGTCCAGCCGGCACACTCCAGCCGAAGAGGATACGAAGCGTGCTTCTGCCACCGAACCATCCCTCACCGTGCGCGACGAGCGTGACCAAGAGATGAGTGACGCCACATCCGAATTGGCGTCGGTCACGCCGGCCCGTGCGTTGGACGTATTCGACATGGCCACCTCGCAGGATCTTATTTCGTTCTCGCTCGGCGAACCGCGCAACGAGGGCAATGCGCCGGAAAGCCTGGAGATCAAGTCCACTCGTCAGGTGTCCAAGGCTGAGCCCGTGGCGCCGGAAGTGGCTGAGCGATTGATCGATGAGGCGCGTGCCGCCAAGGCTGCGGATGATGCGCAGGCGGCGGAGAAGGCTGAATCGTCTGCCGAGTCCAAGATTGGTTCGGATGATGGGGCTGGCGCGGATGAGGCGAGCGGTGCGGATGCAGCCGCCCAGGCCGAACAGGCGGAATCCTTCCGGGAGCGCGAGGAGCATGCCGAAGTGGAGGCTCCGGCGGCGACTTCCGATTCGCTGAGCGTGGGGCTTGATTCCATCCTCGCCCGTCGGGGTAACTGATTGGCATCGTTTTTCTCTCACAGCGTTAGCACTCGAGTTGGCAGAGTGCTAATAATCGCGCTACCATAAGTCCTAGCGCAAAGGGACAACGCAAGTGATCGTCAGCCTCTTGAGACGTTCTGGCGCGGTATTATCGAACTGAACTATAGAGATACGAGGTGACCCACAGTGTCGATTAAGCTCACACCGTTGGAAGACAAGATCATCGTCAAGCAGGCGGAAGCCCAGACCCAGACCGCATCCGGCCTCTACATTCCGGACAACGCCAAGGAGAAGCCGCAGCAGGGCGAAGTGCTGGCTGTCGGCCCCGGCCGTCGCGATGACAAGGGCGAGCGCATCCCGATGGATGTCAAGGTCGGCGACAAGATTCTGTACTCCAAGTACGGCGGCACCGAGGTGCACTACGAGGGTGAGGATTACCTCATCGTCAGCTCTCGCGATGTGCTCGCCATCCTTGGCTGAGTGACGCTGGCTGAGTAACGTCCACAGTTGGTCGTTATCGCTGCATGAGACCCCGGTTGTTCATCCGAACAGCCGGGGTCTTGTCATTCCGCCCTCTCCTGCGCATTCCGTCCCGTCATCCTCTCGCCTTACCGCACTAAACGTACGCTGAGGCCGGCGTAGTGTACGTTTGCTGAGGGTAGTTGGGTGAGGGAAACCTGTGCTCGCTCATAGCGTAGTTGAGGCTTCCGGCGCGCTGCACGTACACTGGGTAGCGGATTGAAGTCGCTATGAAAGAGGCTGTCATGAGCGCCAGTGCCACCGTTTCCGCAGACCAGCTTGTCCGCATCGCCGATACCTTGGAGTCTGCACTGTCCAGTTCGCGCGAGGTCATCGATCTGGTGGTCACCACGTTTGCTGCTGGCGGACATCTGCTGCTTGAGGATGTGCCGGGAGTCGGCAAGACCACATTGGCTCGTGCCATGGGGCAGGCTATAGGCGGCCAAGCCAGCCGCATCCAGTTCACACCTGATCTTCTGCCCAGTGATCTGACCGGTGTCAGCATCTATGCGCGGGATGCGCATGATTTCGAATTCCATCCCGGCCCGCTGTTCGCCAACATCGTCATCGCCGACGAGATCAATCGCGCCAACCCTAAAACCCAATCCGCCATGCTGGAAGCCATGAACGAAGGGCAGGTCAGTGTGGACGGGGTCAGTCATCCGTTGCCAGACCCGTATCTGGTGATCGCCACACAGAATCCGATTGAATTGGAGGGCACATATCCGTTGCCGGAAGCCCAGCTCGACCGTTTCATGGCTTGCACGAGCTTTGGATATCCGTCAGCCGAGGCTGAGGCAGCCATGCTCATAGCGACCGACTGGTCGAATCCGCTGGACCGGGTGAGTCAGGTATGCAGCGCCGAACAGGCGGCCGATATGCGTTCCGCGGTCCGCGACGTGCGGCTTGCCGGGCCCGTGGCCGATTATCTGGTGACGCTCACCAGGGCCACGCGCTCCCATGATGGTGTGCGCTATGGTGCCTCGCCGCGTGCCAGCCTGCATCTGGCGGCGATGGCTCGCGCGCGTGCGTTCATCGCCAGACGTGATTATGTGCTGCCCGATGATGTGCGGGAACTCGCCGTGCCGGTGCTCGCACATCGTCTGGTGCTGGATGATGCCGGAATCGATGCCGGGGCGATGTCTCGCGCCCGCTCTGTCGTCGAAGACATCGTAGCCTCCACCGCAGTGCCGCGCGTGTGAGGGGCATGGGAGGGCGTCTGATGGCCATGGGCACACGATTCCACCGTCACGGGCTCATCCGTCCGACGTTGGCCGGGCTGATGCTGACGGCAGCCGGTGCGGTCTGCTGCTTCGCCGGTCTGCTGCTCGATGACCGGACACTGATGGATGCCGTCGTCGCCATCGCCGTCGTCATGGTTTGTTCGCTGGGATTCATCATCGCGCAATGGTTCGGATGGCTTGCGCTGGGCTCGCCCGAAGCAGTCCGCCAGATCGAGCAACGTGACCAGAACGGCAAGGTGACGGCACGTCTGACGGGCAAGGTGCCCGAGCGCCGCGGACTGTATTTGACAGTCGGTGTGGAGGTGAGATGGCGCTCACCATTGGGCCTGTTCGCTGCGCGGAAGATACTGCCCGCGCAAGGGGAGACGCTGCGGTTGCCTGATGTGCAGGAGCGGACAGCGCACGGGGCCTCAGGTGTGGACAGACACCGGGCGGGAGCCAGTCAATCCGAGCTCTCGGGTGGTGTGCGAGCCTACGTGCCCGGCGACCCGCTCAAGCTCATTTCCTGGCGTCATACCGCGCATCGTGGCGAGCTGATGACACGGGAGTCCAGCCGTGATACTCGCGCCACCGCGGTGTTCGTGATCAATACCATTGACGCGACCCCCGAACAGCTGGATGCTGAAGTCAACGCCCTGATGCCATGGGTGCATGCCGTGCGACAGCACGGGACGCGGACGACATCCGAGCGGCTTATCATCTCGGATGGCGTGCACAGCCATGAAGGCATCGAAGCGGTCGAACGATTCCTTGCCGCAGTGCAGGTGATGCCGCCCGCGGTAAAGCCGCATGATCATGCGGCCGATGCGGCCGATGACCCGTCAGCCGATGCCCCGTCAGCCGCAGCCCGGGCTGCGACTATTGGCAGACTGGCCATGAACAGCCATGGGCTGGTCCGTATCATCGCATGTGATGCGTCCGATGATCAGGCTCTGGCAAGTGCGTTGCGCCGCTTGCCGACCGCCGACGACACGACCATGCTCGATGCTCCAGTGCTCCGGCAGGACGAGACCGCCACGTATCGAACCATCGACCTGACGCCGGTGAGGAGCGCATTCGACCTACATGCCGGTCGGACTGCATCTCGTGTGGAGACCCGCGCGCCGCGCGGAATACGCCATCGGCTGGCTGCCATCATGCCTGGAATCGCAGGGGCCGTGGCGTTGATGTTCTTCTTCGGCGCGGCGCTCAAGGGCGTCTCCGGCCTTATGTCTCCACCGCGCATGTGGATGTGGTTCGCGGCGGCGTTGTTCGCGCTGATCGCCGTGGATACGGCTGTCGGATATGCGCTGGGCGTGCTGTGGCCCAAACCGCGCGTCTCCTCTTCTTCTTCGCAGACGCAGCCGCGCAGCTCTGTGGTGCGTTTGCGCGACACTCGACCGGTCGCAAGGCTTGCCGGGTTCGCCGCCATCACGCTGATCGCTGCGGCGCTGCTTACAGTCATTCAGTTGCGAACCCAGCTTGGGGCCATCTGGCAATCGACCCAGTACGGTGATGCGCCCAGCACCGTGCCGGGTAAGCTGTCCGCGTCATTCAACGCCTTCACAGTCGACTTCGAGACCGGGTTCGACGAGCTCAACCTGCAGTTGCCGCCACTGAACGTGTCCGAGCGATCCGATCTGTTCCTGACCGTGCTGATCGCCGCCATCGCCATGGTGATCCGTGTGATTCTGGTCTGGCGTGCGTCCATTCCCGTTATGGCGGTACTGCCCGTCGTCGCGCTTGCCGCCGACTATGCGCTCGCAGGACATACGGCACCGTTATGGGCCATAGGGCTCGTCGTCGGGGCTTTCCCGTGTGCGTTGTGGGCGGCCTTTCCGCAGCAGATGCATGGCGGTGCAGGATTTGCCGTGCCGTCGGGGGCGCGAACGCAGATGGGCGGCGCGCATCAACCCGGCCGTGTCGCAGCGTCTCGCCGATTCGCGATGCCGGCTGTCGCGCTCGACGCCTCGCCGCTTCTCGCCGCTGCGCTTGCGGTCGCCGTCACCCTGCCTCTGACCGGTCCGGCGTACGAACTCGCCTACCGGGTGCCGCTATCCATTGGGGAGGGCGGTGGCATGTTCACATCGAACACCGTCAGCCCGATGATCGACCTCAAACGCAACATCACAGCCGGTTCAAGCGCCACCGTGCTCACCTACCAGGCCTACAAACGCCTGTACCTGCGTCTGACCTCGCTCGACGATTTCAACGGTGACACCTGGGGCTATGACCAGGATTTCGCATTGGATGCGGGTCTGTACGGCTCTGGCATTCAGCTTGGACGGGACAGCGACAACGAGCTCACCCGCCGGCAACGTTTCAGCTTCAGCCCGCTTGCCGCCTACATGGACGTATATGGCTATAGAGGCTATAACGTGGCGACCACAAGCTCCGATACGATGGAACGGTTCATGGTCAATGCCAATATCCGCATCGGCGCGTTCAAATCCCGATTCCTTCCGGTGCCAAGCGGCGTCACCTATGTCGAGGGCGCGGGAGGGGATTGGCTGCAGTATCAGGACGGCACCATCTACAATCGTGAGAACGGCACTTCGACGGATACGCGATATATGGCGTATGGCACGGTAATAGACCCCATCACCAACGCTCAGGGCTTCAGCCAGCTGTCGACCATTGTCGATGCGCGCGACGGCATCATGGGCGATGACGCGCAGGTCTCCGATGCCCAGCGTGAGGCATGGAGCCGGGCGCGACGCAATCTGCCGAACACAGGATTGGGGGAGATCGATGGCGATTTCCTGCTGGTACGGGTCCGTATAGGTACTGATGGCGCGGTCACCGGTCCTTCGGGGTGGGACCTTGGCTCGGTCAGCGGCAAGGACAGCGGCGAGGTGACCACCGCGCAGGGGCAACGGTATACCATGCCCGGCAGTATCGCGTTCAACAAAACGGTCATCAGCCAGCTCGGATTGGGCAAGGATGATTATTACCTTGGCGACGGCTCGGGGGGTGACTCCTCGGTGCTGGCATTCCCGCTGGATGTAGAGGACACCGATACCGATTTCGAGGATGGCATCTCCACATTCCATACACACGATATGCAGTGGGACCGGCAGGCGTTCGGTGTGCTGCAGCAGGCCATCCCCAACCTGAGCTCCATGACGACGATTCCGGGCAGCACCACCTCGTACAACCCTGAATATCGCGAACGCGTGCAACGGCTTGTGGAGTACAGCGACAGCCGTGCCCACGAGGACCGGTATACGTCGCTGCCCAAGGAGCTGCCGGACAACATCCGATCAGTCATCGCGCAGGCGCAGGCCGCAGGCATACCCATCACCGGCAGCACCTATGACGACCAGTTGCGCGCCATGCGGTGGCTTGTGGACTACTTCACCAAACCGGAGAACAAGTTCACCTATTCGCTGGACGCCCCGGACGGCGACGGTCGGGACAATCTTCACATCATCGACGATTTCCTCAATCCAGACGGTGGCCATTCCGGATACTGCCAGCATTATGCCTCCGCACTCGCCGTGCTCGGCCGTGCGCTCGGCGTGCCGACGCGCATCGCCATCGGCTACAACGCAGGCGTCGAACCGCGCGATGATGACGGCTACTTCGCCGTGCAGTCCAAGCAACTGCACGCTTGGGTGGAAGCCTATCTGGATGGTGTGGGCTGGGTGCCGTTCGATGTGACGCCCGCCACCACCGAAAACGGTTCGGCATCATCCGATGAGGCTTCAGCTGACTCCTCGGACACCGGTGATTCCAGTGATACCACCACGGCGCCCGAGACGACGGTGACACCCGATTCGTCTCAGGATGACGCCTCGGCGGGCGAGGATGCCGAAAGCCAGGACCAGTCCTCCGATGCCGCCGATTCGACCGAGGACCAGCAGGCCGCCGCTACCGGCTCCGGTACATCTGGCAGCCTTTGGACCCTGGCAGTCGATCGGTTCATGGCCTGGCCGATATGGCTGCGCATTCTGGCTGCGGTTCTTCTGGCTCTGGTGCTGGCTGGCGCCGGTGTCGGCTCGCCGAAACTCTGGCGGTATCTGCGGCGCAGACGTGTGCTGGGCGTCATCTCCCGCGCTGCGGCCGACGATGGCGATCGGAAGCTTGCGGCCGAGGCATGGCGTGCGGCATGGCGAGAGATGCGGAGGGTGGTCCGCCACGCCAAGCCGACCGACACGGATATGGACATAGCCAATGAGATGGCCAGCCGATACCCTGATTGCGCCGACATCGCGACAACCGTCGCGCGCAATGTCACGGCCCTCGCCTTCGGAGGCACGCCTGAACCGGTGAAAGACCTAGCCGAAAGGCTTCAATCCTTCTGGATGCTGACGAAGCGCAAGGACTAATGCCAGCGTGCCATTTGCTGCGCTGGAAACGACGGTGTTATTTTGGCCCCCTCTGACGAGGGGGCTGTCAGCGTAGCTGACTGGGGGAGAGACAGAATATGAGCGAGACAGACCACTAGATATTGTCCGTGGACCTTCACTGAACCGCGAAGCCGGATTCGGACAGCGCGTGGTCGATGTCGCGGATCAGATCATCCGTATCCTCAAGGCCCACGGCCAGACGGAAGAAGCCGCGGTGGAATTCCGGCGGATACAGGTACTGGCGCTCGTCATCCTCGCCGAGGAACACGATTAGAGACTCATCATGGCCCAACGACACGGCTGAGGTGATCACGTTGAGCTTCGAGACGAACCGGTTATGTCCGTCATGGTCAGTATCCAGCCCGAACGCCAGCACGCCGCCGAACCCGGAGTCGGGTCGGGCCAGTTCGCTGACCGCCACGTCGTGATGCGGGTGCGATTCCAATCCCGGATACGCTACGAAGCGCACTGACGGAATGGATTCGAGATGCTTGGCAATGGCCAGTGCCGAAGCATTGTGCTGGCGGATGCGCAACGGCAGCGTCACCGAGCCGCGGTTGATGAGCCAGGCGTTGAACGGGGAGATGATGCCGCCGAAATTCACCTGCGCGGTGAAGCGGATTGCATTGGTGCGCTCCTTGGTGGTGGCGATTACGCCGCCGAGGGCATCGCCGTGGCCATTGATGTATTTGGTCAGCGATTCGATGACGATGTCCGCGCCCAAGTCGATGGGACGAACGTTGTATGGCGTGTTGAACGTGTTGTCCACGCTCACCAGCGTTTCGGTGCCGGTGTGCTCGCCATGCTCATGCACCAGCGCGGCGATGGCCTTGATGTCGGACACCTTGAGTGTCGGGTTGGCCGGTGTCTCTATATGCACCAGTTTGGTGTTCGGGCGGAGAGCATCGGCCACGTTCTGTGGGTCCGAGGTGTCCACGATGGTGGTTTCGATGCCATACTTCTCCGGCAGGATCTGGTTGAGCAGGCGGTAGGCGGCGATATACGTGGTGTCGGAGAAGATCGCGTGGTCGCCACGATTGAGGAATGTGGTGAATGTGGCGGCGAGGACGGCGACTCCGGAGGCCAGCACCACTGCGTCTTCGGTGCCTTCGAGCCTGGCGAGCTTTTCTTCGAGATAGCGCTGGTTCGGATGCCCGTTGCGGGTGTAGAGGTTCACGTCCGAGCTGGACCAGTTGATGTCGGATGGGTCATAGGGCAACGCATAGGCGTTGGCCAGCGTGATGGGTCGACGAATCGCGCCGGTTTCGGCGTCGACACCGTTGCCGAGATGGATGGACAGCGTGCCGAACCCCAATGGCTTGCCGTCGAACGATGTGCCGTGATGTACAAGATCTGAAGTCATGTGCCCAGCATGCCAGCGGACATCATTGCGCGCAAGGGATGCCCAATGCCCGCAAACCGCTATAATTCGGGCCTTTTGAGCGGCATATAGGAAAACGGTATAGGATGGTGTCATGAGTTTCAAACATCGCAGTATCATCGATACCATTCCCTCGTACAAACAGGGGAAGCCGGCTCCCAAGGTGGAGGGCCAGCGCTCCTTCAAGGTTTCCAGCAACGAAAACGCTTTCGACCCGCTGCCCAGCGTGGTCAAGGCCATCGAAAGCCACGCGTTGCCGCATCTCAACCGCTATCCGGACATGCGCGGTTGGGCCGTGGTGGAGCGCCTCGGTGAGGAGATCGGCGTCAAGCCGGAGAACATCGTGCTCGGTTGCGGCTCCACCGAAGTCATTACGCAGCTGGTGCAGCTTGTAGCCGGTCCGGGTGATGAAGTCGTTTACCCGTGGCGCAGCTTCGAGGCGTATCCGATCATCGTGGCCGGTGCCGGCGCCACCAGCGTGCAGGTGCCCAACCTGCCGGACGGCTCGCATGACATCGACGGGCTCATCGATGCCGTGAATGAGAAGACTCGCCTGGTCATCGTCAACAATCCGAACAATCCGACCTCCACGTCGGTGGCCGCGGAAGACGCCCGCCGCCTGATGGAAGCGGTACCCTCAGATGTGCTGGTGCTGTTCGACGAGGCCTACTTCCAATTCAACACAGATCCCAACACGTCGGTGGCAATGGACCTGTTCCGCGAATTCCCGAATGTGGTGGTCGCCCACACCTTCTCCAAGGCCTACGGTCTGGCCGGCCTGCGCATCGGTTACGGCATCGCGCCCGAGGATGTGATCGACGGCATGCGCAAGGTGGCGCTTCCGTTCGGCGTGACCGACGTGGCGCAGACCGCCGCGCTTGCCAGCCTGGATGCATACGACGAGTTGACCGACAGGGTCAAGTCGATTATTTCCGAGCGCAACCGTGTGGTGGCCGCACTGAAGAAGCAGGGATGGGATTTCCCGGAGCCGTATGCCAACTTCTTCTGGCTGCCTCTGGGTGAGAAGACCGATGCCGCCGCCGCCCAGTTCCTGGCTGCTGGCCTGTCCACACGCGTCTTTTCCGGTGAGGGCATCCGTATCTCCATCGGCGAGGCGGAGGCCAACGACTTGGTCATCGACGTGTGCTCCAAGCTCAAGGCGGCCGGCTTTTAGTATCCCGCATAAATTGGAGGCTCCCCTTGTCAGGGGAGCTGGCCCGCGAAGCGGGACTGAGGGGTAGTGAATTCGTCAACGAATTCCTGACTCAGGATATAGTATCCCGCGCCGTTAGTTCGAAAGGCCGGTTTCCCTTGGAATTGCAAGGGGAGCCGGCCTTCTGGCAAGGTGGCGACACGCCGAGGCGCGCCCTAAAGTTGCGTCCGTCCGCCAGATGTGTTTATATATCCGAGTTGCCTGTTGAGGTCAAACACCGCGGCGGGAAACAGACTGGCGGATTTCCCAAGCGGTCAAAGGGAGCTGACTGTAAATCAGCCGCTTCGTGCTTCAGTGGTTCGAATCCACTATCCGCCACGCCCCGATAGCTCAGTGGTAGAGCACTTCCTTGGTAAGGAAGAGGTCGTGAGTCCAATTCTCACTCGGGGCTCTCTGGCGGGGTAGCTCAGCTGGCTAGAGCGTACGACTCATAATCGTAAGGTCAAGAGTTCGAGCCTCTTCCTCGCTACAAACTGCGCCCGCTAACCGGTGGGCGCTTACTATACCTAGTAACACAGAGGTGAATGAGAATGGCTAAGAGCGCCGACATCCGTCCGGGCATCACGCTGGCCTGCACCGAGTGCAAGGAGCGCAACTACATCACGACCAAGAACCGTCGTAACACCCCGGATCGTCTTGAACTCAAGAAGTTCTGCCCTCGTTGCGGCAAGCAGACCGTGCACCGCGAGACTCGTTGATTCGAGACTCTGCCTGCAAAGCATCACGCTTCAAACCCGACCCCAACCGGTCGGGTTTTTCGTATGCCCTTTCGTGCGGCACCCCCATTGTGATGCGTCAGACGGACAGACGAGCATCGGCACGCACTAGGATAAGGAACCATGACCAGTTTTGCAGACATCACCACTATGGGCGTGGGCGGCGAAATCGCTCACTTTGTTGAACCGACCACACGCGTCGGACTGATCGAAGCCGTCGAAGATGCCGACTCCAAAGGACTGCCTCTGGTGGTCATCGGTGGAGGCTCGAACATGCTTATCGCCGATGAACCGTTCAATGGCGTAGTGGTTCGTGACGCCCGTCGTCAGATCACCGTGCCTGACGAGGCGGCTCCTGTGGAGGGACAAGACCGCACCGTGCATGTCAATGCCGAGGCCGGTGCCAACTGGGATGACTTCGTGGCGTTCACCGTGGAGCTTGGCCTTGAGGGCGTGGAAGGGCTTTCCGGCATCCCCGGCACTGTGGGTGCCTCGGTGGTGCAGAACATCGGCGCATACGGGCAGGAGGTCGCCACATCGGTCGAATCGGTGGAAGTGTGGGACCGCAAGACCAAGACGACGCGCGACCTCACCCCATCCGATCTTCATTTCGGCTACCGTTATTCCGCACTCAAGGCGAGCATGTACGAGAGCCCGGGCCATCCGGCGGCCGAATTCTTCCCTACGCCACGGTTTGTGGTGCTGTCCGTGACCTTTGCGTTGACCCACTCGTCGCAAGGCACTGTGGGCTATGGGCAGTTGGCCAAGGCGCTCGGCGTCGAAGTGGGCGACCGCATGGCCACGCGCGATATTCGCGAAGCCGTGATCAAGGTGCGTGCTACCAAAGGCATGCTCGAGGACCCCAACCGCTATGCGTCGCCTCAGATGGCGGGCACCAAGCGGGAATCCAATGTATTGCTTGACCTCAAGCGATTGGCTGATACGAATGCCGCCGCCGGCATCGCTCAGGATGACGAAGGTCTGCCGGCTCCCGATTACAACCGGCACAGCTGCGGATCGTTCTTCATGAATCCGATCCTCACCGCAGACCAGGCCGCCGCTCTTCCCGAAGACGCCCCGAGGTTCAGCGCCACATTCCCCAATGGCGACCCTGGTGTAAAGACTTCCGCCGCATGGCTCATCGACCATGCCGGATGTCATAAGGGCTTCGCCGTCGAACCGGATGCTCCCGCCAGCCTGTCGACTCTGCATACATTGGCGCTGACCAATCGCGGACATGCCACGGCCAAGGACATCGAGCGTCTGGCCCGTGCCGTGCAGCAGGCCGTGAAGCATGCGTTCGGCATCGATCTGGTGCCCGAGCCCGTATGTGTGGGCGTGCTTGATTGAGCGACCTGTCTGAGTTGACCTGTCTTGCCTAATCCTGTCGCATGCGGTCTTGCTCGTCGGCGAAAACGGATAACAGGCAGCAAACGGTAATAGACAAGTCACACAGCCTCTTCTATACTCGGATTTCGTTATTTTTGCGTGCACCTGCCGTGTACTCGAGAGAAAAGAGAAGGCTGTTATGCAACTGTTCCGAACGAAATCCGTCGAACAGACCATTGCCGAAACAGGTGAAGAGGGCCGCAAGCTCAAGCGCAACCTGACGTGGTGGGATCTGTCCATTATGGGTGTGGCCGTGGCCGTTGGTGCCGGCATCTTCTCCGTGGGCGCACAGGCCGCCGCGTTCCATGCCGGTCCGGCGGTGATCATCAGCTTCCTGATCGCTGGCATTGTCTGCGGTGCCGCTGTGATGTGCTATGCGGAATTCGCCTCGATGATTCCGGTGGCAGGTTCCGCCTACACCTTCACCTATACCACGGTCGGTGAGATCATGGCATGGATCATCGGCTGGGATCTGATCCTGGAGATGCTGATGGCCGGTTCGGTGATCTCCAAATACTGGGGTGTGTATCTCAATGATTTCATGCGCCTGATGGGTTGGGGCCTCAACACCAACATCACAATCGGCGGTTTTGCCGTCGACGTCGCGCCCATCATCATCGTGGCGTTCTTCACCGTCCTGCTCGTGTTCGGCACCAAGATCGGCGCTCGTGTGGACGGCGCGATGACCGTGCTCAAGATCGCCATCGTGTTCTTCGTGGTGATTGTCGGCTTCTTCTACGTCAAGGCCTCGAACTTCACGCCGTTCGTTCCGCCGAGCCAGCCTGCGGACAGCGTGCAGAGCTCCGCCGCCGTCGCTGGTGCCATGGGACAGCCGTTGTGGCAGTGGGCCACAGGCATGACGCCATCCATCTACGGTGTGCCCGGCATCCTGTCCGGTGCCGCCCTTGTGTTCTTCGCGTTCATCGGCTTCGATGTGGTGGCCACCGCCTCCGAGGAAACCAAGGACCCGCATAGGAACGTGCCGCTGGGCATCGGTGTGGGCATGGCCCTGATCATCGTGATGTACATGCTTGTGGCCATTGTGACCACCGGTATGGTTTCCTACACGGACCTCGCCAAGCAGGACAGCCCCTCGCTCGCCACCGCATTTGAGCTGGTGGGGGCCAACTGGGCTGCCAAGATCATCAGCTTCGGCATCGTGCTGGGGCTCGCCACCGTGGTCATGGTGCTGCTGCTGGGCTTGACCCGCATCGTGTTCGCCATGAGCCGTGACGGCCTGCTGCCGCGAGGCCTGTCCAAGACCGGCAAGCATGGCACTCCTGCCGGTTTGCAGATCGGTGTGGGCGTAGTGGTGGCGCTTGTCGCCGCGTTCTTCGACATCGGCGTGCTCTCCGACATGGTGAACATCGGCACGCTCTCCGCGTTCACGCTGGTGGCCATCTCCATCCCGATCATGCGCGCCAAGCGCCCCGATCTGCCGCGAGCCTTCAAGATGCCGGGCAATCCTTGGATTCCTATCCTGATCGCGTTGGCCAACTTCTGGCTGATGCTGAACCTTACCGTGCTCACGTGGATTCGTTTCGTGGTGTGGCTGGCGGTCGGTTTCGCCATCTACTTCGGCTATGGCTATTGGCATGCGCGCCTGGGCAAGGGCGATCTGACTGAGCAGCTCTCCGCCGAGACCGATAAGGCAGTCAACGGCTGACGCTCTGCCGAGGTACCCGGGATGCCGAGGATCGCCGGGCGCGTCCGGTCGCGAGCCTAGAATTGACACAGCGTTATTTCCAAGGAGGATTCCATGCCATATGTTGTTGCCCAGCCTTGCGTGGATGTCAAGGACAAGGCATGTGTGGACGAGTGCCCGGTCGACTGCATCTATGAGGGTTCCCGCTCGCTGTACATCAATCCCAACGAGTGCGTCGATTGCGGCGCGTGTGAACCCGTGTGTCCCACCGAGGCCATCTTCTACGAGGACGACCTGCCGGATGAGTGGGCTTGGTACAAGGATGCCGCAGTGAGCTTCTTCAACGAGGTCGGTGACATGGGCGGTGCTTCCGCCGCTGGCCCGATCGGCAAGGATCCCGAGCAGGTGGCTGCCCTGCCTCCGCAGAATCAATGAGATTCTGTGGCTCCCCTCAGTGAGGGAGCGTTGCCAGCGAAGCTGACTGAGGAGAAGTAGGCCGACACATCTCGAACCCCCGACCATTGAGGCCGGGGGTTCGTCATATCGTGAATACAGTACGCTGAAGAAAGGGTTCCGATGGGTTTCCATGCATATTCCTCCCCCTACGATTGGTCCCGTATCGCCGGGTACAAAGCCACTGCCAAAGCCGCCCCGGGAGGCATGGTCGACCTTTCCGTCGGCTCGCCCGTCGATCCGGTGCCGGCCAGCGTGCAGCAGGCACTGGTTGCGTCCGCCGATGCGGCCAATGCGCATGGCTATCCGGTGACTGCCGGTTCCACAGATCTCAAAGAAGCCATGGATGCATGGTTCAGGCGGATACGAGGCGTGGATCTCAAGTCCATTAACGCGGCCGTGGTGCCCACGGTCGGGTCCAAGGAGGCAGTGGCCTTGATGGCCAGTCTGCTGCATTTGGGGCCTGGAGATGTGGTGGTGCAGCCCAAGGTCTCGTATCCGACGTATGAAATCGGCACTCAACTTGCCGGGGCCACGGTGCTCAAGGTCGATGATGTGGCCGATGTGGAGTCATGGGTCGATGAGCCGAACATCAAGGCCATATGGGTGAACTCGCCGTGCAATCCCACCGGCGAGGTCATCGGTGCCGATTGGCTGGCGGAAATCGTCGCTGCGGCTCGTCGTATCGGTGCAGTGGTGCTTTCCGACGAATGCTATGCCCTGATGGATTGGCGTTCCGGGCGCGCCAAGATGCCCGGTGCCGGAGCGCAGTCGGACGACGGCGGGTCCAACGAGCCTGCCGCAGCCGAGTCGTTCAGCCTGTCCGCCACACCATGCGCGCTGAACCCGCAGGTGTGCGAGGGGTCCGCCGACGGCATTCTGGTGCTGTATTCGCTGTCCAAACAGTCGAACATGGCTGGATATCGCACGGCATTGATCGCAGGCGACTACCGTCTGGTCCGTGAGATGAGCGAATACCGCAAGCAGATCGGTGAGATCATTCCCGGGCCGGTCCAGGCGGCCATGGCCGCAGGGTTGCGCGATACAGCCGCCGTGCATGAGCAGTGGGGACGTTATCATCGTCGTCTGACCTGGTTGGTCGACGCCTTGGGAGCATACGGCTATCAGGTGCGGATGCCTGCCGGAGCGCTATACGTCTGGGTCAAGGCCAAGTCCGGCGATTGCTGGACGGACATGGCCGAGCTCGCCAAGATCGGTATCATTCCCAGCCCGGGTGAATTCTACGGGGCTCCCGCATACCTGCGGTTTTCCGCCACCGCCACTGACGAAGCCATCCAATCCGCCTGCAGGCGTCTAGTCGCGTAGCGTCAGAAATAAGTTGTATTCTCGGCTCCCCTTGTCAGGGGAGCTGGCCCCGTGAAGTGTCGGACTGTTCTTCTGTGTACATCGGCTCCCCTTGTCAGGGGAGCTGTCCCGCGAAGCGGGACTGAGGGGTAGTCATTGTCAACGAACTGTTGAGGCAGTACACCAGTCGCGTAGCGTCAGTGCCATCGCGCTTTGTGGTTCGAGTCGCATTCGCATCGATATGTGAACCGTCAAAGTGGGAAGTCATACGCCGAGTCTTGCGGCTTGGTTTCCGAATCTGCGGCGCACGGCGTCCAAAGCCGCTTCAGCGTCATGACGGCGGGTTTGGGCAGTTCGGTTGCGCGAGTCATCGGCCTCTTCGAGCATGTCGTCCAAGGAGGGTTGCACAGCGGTGGACGCTGTCTCGCTGAGCGAAGAGACGCTCATGCCCGCTAGGCGTATGGTTTTGGGCAGCGGCACATCGGTAGGAGCATCAGCCGGGATGCCCAGCATGATGCGCAGCTGCCGCACGCACACGGGATACAGCACGCCGGCGGTGTCGGTCGGGCGTTCCATGGTGAATGAACGGGTCTGATAGCTCAGATCGGCAAACCGCAGCTTCACCGTGACCGTGCGCGCCAGCAAGCGCTTGCGTCGAAGCGTGCCGGCAACCTCGTCGCACGCCGAGCGCAACAGTCCGCACACCATGGCCATATCCTTGGTGTCCTGCATCAGCGTGCGTTCCGATCCGATGGATTTCTCCTCACGCACCGGCGTGACCTGTCTGGCATCCAGCCCGTGGGAAGCCGCCCACAGGCCACGTGCCGCAGCGGTAGACCCGGTGGCGCGCACCAATGCCGTTTCATCCATATCCGCCAGCTGCGCCACTGAGGTCACGCCCCACGCGTTAAGACGTTTCTCCAAGGATGGACCGATGCCCGGAATGCCACGCAACGGCATCATCTGCACGAATTCGGCGGATCTGGCCGCCGGAATAAGCAGCATGCCATCCGGCTTGGCGTTGGTCGAGGCCATTTTGGCCACGAGCTTGTTGGCTGCGATGCCCACCGAACAGGTCACAAGGAAGCGTTTCTGTACCTGCTGCCGTATCCACGAGCCGATGGCGCTGGGTCTTTCCCATGCGAGTAGCGCCGCAGAGACGTCCATGTACCCCTCATCCACCGACACCTGCTCGAAACGGTCCGTGACCGTGAGGAACACCTCGTGCATGATGCGATGCGACATCATGCGGTAATACCGCATATCCACCGGCAGGAAAACACCGTTCGGGCACAGTTGCCGGGCCCGTGCCGAAGGCATCGCCGAATTGATGCCGTAGCGTCGCGCCTCGTAGCTTGCGGCGGACACCACCGATCGCGGGCCGGTGCCGATGATCACCGGCTTGCCGGCAAGCTCGGGGTGGCGCGCCACCTCAAGCGAGGCATAGAACGCGTCCATATCGATATGCAGCACCGTGCAACCGGTCTCATCATGACCCCAATCGCGTTTGGCTGCGGCCAGCCTCGGTGCATTGCTCATAGACACCATTGTAGGAACCGGATGCGTGATGAATCCTTCCATAAACGAAAGGTGTCTCATGGCGAGGTCCGCATGATGTCGCCGTCCGCGCCTGAGATGCGCCCGGTTGGTGGTGTCCCGGCAAACCGAGTAGCGTGAACCGCATGAAGAAGATAGTGGTCGAAATCCTCAATCGTGTTCCTGTGGCGCTGATCGTGATCGGTGAGGCGCTCATCATCTACACGGCGACGGCCATCGCCAAACTCGCCTTCACCCAGCTGGACCCGCTCTACTCGGTGTGGTATCGCGTGGGATTCATGGTGCTGATGCTGTTGCTGTGGCGCAGGCCGTGGCAACGCGCCAAGCGCGGGCGATTGTTCCGCCGTAGCGCCCGCAGCTGGGGATTGCTGGTCTTGCTGGGTGTTTCCTTGGTCCTGATGAACACGATGTTCTATGTGGCCATCAGCAATATGGACATGGGCATCGCCGTGGCCATCGAGTTCATCGGGCCGTTGTCGGTGGCGGTGATCACCGGACGCAGCTGGCGTGAAAGGCTGGGCATCGGCATCGCGGCGGTCGGCGTGGTGCTGCTCGCCGGCATATCGTTGTCCGATCCTTCGGGCGGCGGACATTTTCTCATCGGCCTGATTGCCATTCTGATCGGCGGATCGATGTGGGGCGTCTATATCGTCACCGGACGGAAGGTCGCCGCAGGCGGCAACTCGTTGGACAACCTCTGCATCGCCGTGACCATAGGATGGGCGGCGCAATCGATGGTTCTCGGCGTGCCGGCGGTACAGCATGTGATTCATCCCAAAGCCGATGCCACATGGGCTCTTGAGCCATTCGGCCCGCTGAAACTGCTGCTGTTGCTGTTCGTGATCTCGTTGCTGGCGTCGTTCATCCCGTATGTGGTGGAGCAGATCACGCTGCGTCGCACATCCTCCGGTACGTTCTCCGTCATGCAGTCCATCAATCCGGCTGTGGCAGTGGGAGTCGGTCTGGTGTTCGGCGAGGTTCCGGGAATCGGCGAACTGATCGGTGTTGCACTGGTGATTCTCGCCGTAATCGTCACCTTCTCCGGCGACGCTTCGCCGGCTAAGGGTGACTGATGTGACTTTATATGTCCGCCACGCGGCACGCCGCATCCACGACTCGTGGTACAGTAGTTTGCTGTTGCGCTCGATGCGTAACATGGAGTCATGCCTGAGTGGCCGATAGGGGCACCCTGCTAAGGTGTTAGTCGCGTAAGCGGCTCGAGGGTTCGAATCCCTCTGACTCCGCCACCAAGGGTTTCGGGCAATCGCCCGGAACCCTTTTTTCATGCCGAAAACGGCGGTATTCCAACGGTTTCAAGCCGTTTCCGCGCTTGCCGGCCATTCGCGCGAAGGTGCGTAGTGGCGCGTTCTTATGGGCGTGATAGACGGTAAACAGAGTGGTAACAGATAACGGATACGGCGCCAGCGAATTGTCCACTACATATGCGGTATGTAGCGGAGCCGGAGGTACGCCATTGTCCGCCGTCTCCGGGTTTTATT